>CAUQUY010000003.1:0-71229 GCA_963521405.1 uncultured Streptococcus sp. | reverse complement strand
AGTTGCTTAATCCCTTCCTAAAATTCTTCATCAACACTATTTGACAAAGAGCCTATTTATTCAGCTTGATGCTTTCTGTAGTCCCCTGGAGAGACTCCAGTTTTCTCTTTGAAGATTTTTGTGAAGTATGAGTAATTATCATATCCGACTTCAGAGGCTACTTGGGAAATCGGGGTCTTCGTATCTGAGAGCAATTCTTTGGCAGCATGGATACGTTTATCCGTAATGTATTTAACGAGTGTTTCGCCTGTTTCTTTCTTAAAGACACGAGCAAGGTGATCCGCGCTGAGGTACACCATATCGGCTAAAGTCGTCCGGCTCAAATCCTCTTTGTAGTGATGATCGATATATTCGATGATGCGTTGAATACTATTCTTTTGGTTTTCAGCATCCGTGACAAAGTTTCTTGCATGAGACCAGTAGTAATTGAAGTATTCTTCGAAAGACTCAATTGAATGGAATTTTCTTTGGAAGAGGAAATCATGATGCGCATTTTGGAAAAGCTTATGCGCAGAAATTCCATTTTGGTCTAAGTAAATTCCGATTTGTTGCGTCCAATCCAGATGTAGTTTTTGCAAGATGGATTTTGGCACCATTCCACCTGAAATATAGTGCAATAGACTCTTTGACAATTCAGATTCGTCTAATGAATCCGAGAAGGAGATAGAGTTGGTTGCGACTTCTTTTTCCTGTAAAACAGCAGCGTCAGAAGATACTGGAATAATCGTATTCCAATAAGGCACTTGTTGGCCAGTTGCCGCGTAGAGTTCTTTTACGTCTTGTAAAATATTCGGGCATTGGAAGCAACTGTTGAACGTAATGATGGAATTATGGCGCAACTTATCCTGAATCTCTTGTTGGATTTTTCTGGCGAATGTCTCACTATTGATGGAATTGTCCACTCTAAAGAGGCAAACGTAATGGTCCACGTGTCCTTCCATCTTAAATAGGCTGGATAATTGATAAGATTCATTTGAGAAGGCTTGGAATACTTTTTTCAACTGTGAAGTCCATGACGGAATTTCTGGGGCGTAATCTGCTTCATTAATATGCAATGTAATCACACCTGTTAGGAAATACTGATGATCTTTTAAACTCAGATTGCGTCTGCGCAGTTCTGCTTGCAATTCTTCTAGACGGTGAATACGTGGTTTTCTTAAATATTCGAACCAGAAATTATTCTCTGCTTGGAAAAATGTCTCAAGAGGCGCTACTGGACGTTGCTCTGTAATTTTGTCGAGCGCCTTTTGAATGATGAACTCCAACTTTTCGAAGTTAATCGGTTTTAAGTAGTATTCAAAACTTTGCAATTCAATCGCTTTTTGCGCGTAGTTGAAATCCGCATAGTTCGTTAAAAAGATGGTTTTGATGTCGTAATTTTCGTTTCTGACCCAAGAAAGCAGTTCGAGACCACTTCCTTGAGGCATTTCAATATCGCTAATCATTAGGTGGATAGGATATTCTTTAATGATGTCTTGCGCCTGAGTGAGGCTGTTTGCTGCGTAGACGTTGTCGATTTTTAATCGATCCCAACGGATTTTTTCACGTAACGCTTCGATGATAAAACGGTCGTCATCAACGAGTAGTATATTCATTAGAATCTCCTTTCAACGCTTTATAGGGGAGGAGCGCATAAATTCTTGCGCCACCCGTGTCGTTATTTTCAAAAGTAATCGTATAATTATTTGGATAGAGAAGGTTAAGCCGTTCAATCGCATTGGTAATTACGATATGATGGCCGTCTTCCGACATTAATGATTCCATGTTCTTGAGTTTTTCAAGAATCTCTGGAGTAAAGCCTGGGCCATTGTCTTTGACGCAAATCTCAATATAAGGCTTTTCTTCTACCATTCGTTTTTGAAGAGAAAGGTCAATGGCAATTCCGTCTTGGAAAGAGAAACCATGCTTAATCGTATTCTCAACGAATGTTTGAAGTAATAGGGAAGGAACGAGCGCATCGTGCAACTGTTCATCGAATGTTAAAGCAAAATCGATATGCTCCCCGTAACGAATGCGTTGAATCTCTAAATAGTCCTTAATATGTTGAATTTCTTTATCCAGTGGAGAGAAGTCTTGGTCCACCATAAAGAGATATCGTAAGTAGTCGGACGTTAAAATCGTTAACTCTTCAATTTCCTTATAGTTCTCCGTTTGAAGCATGCTATGAATCATGGAAAGCATATTCAGATAGAAGTGAGGTCGGATTTGACTCTTTAAGTAGTTGAGTTCGACCTTTTTTAATTCCAGCTGTGCATGATACTCACGAATTTTTAAGTCTTGCATATCAAAGAGCACCTGGCTCAATTTATCATTAGCAGTATCGATTTCCAAAATCCCTTCAGAAGAAGCAATGTCGTAAATGGAGGTGTTTTCGTCAATTTTTGAAAGTCGTTCGGTTAATCGTGTAATCGGACTTAACATTCTGTTTCGAATGAAAATAATCAACACAAGAGAAGCAATCGCAATTAAGATAGGAACGATTGCGATGAACACTTCAAAAAGAACGATACTCTTAAATACGTCTGTGTAGTCAACCGCTACGTAAATATCAAATGGCAGTTGCGTCCGTTCGCTATCGGCTTCGATTAAGTGAGTTGAAGACGATAAGTTTTTCGGTTCTTTCAGCGAAATATGTCCATTCTTTCCGATATTCAGTTTTCGAAGTGGCATTAGAATGTCTTCAGCAGAGATAACCGCCATAATCGTTTTTTCTTTATAATGAACGACTTTAATCAAGTATTCCGTATCGTTGATAAGAATGGCTTGCCATTTACGGTCGTCCGTATTATTTCTGAACGAATTGATATTGTTTTTTAAATATAAGTAGTCTTGATAGGGAATATAGAGAGTTGAAGCACTCAGAAAATGATGCGTCCCTTCAGTAGCCACCAAAAACGACATATGCGTTTCGTGTTGGTATTCATAGTCATTAAAAGTGGTCTGTACTTTTTTGACGGTTTGCTCATAATCTGTGTAACTTTGTGGCTCATTTAGTTCATCCAAACCCTTATCGTGAGTGACCGTTGAATACAAAAAGCGTTCAACAGAACGCATTTCATCATTCAGTCCATTGGCGTAAATTTCAATGGAGCTCGTCAATTGTTGAATATTTTGATTCTTAATAAAATCTCTTGTGGCATTGCTGACGAAGAGACTGATCACTGTGATGAGGATAAGAAGTACTAATAAGACTTGAAAGAAAAATTTAAAAGAATGTCTTTTTGATAGAATACTATGTAGTTTCATAACTTTTACCTCGCTTCTCAAGTATAACACTATCATAAAAGTTGTCAAAAAACGATATGAATTAAGAAGATGTCGGAAAAGTGATATAAATTTAGCAATATTGTCTGAATAGTGAATAGTTCTTATCGAAAAAGTGATATAAAGAAAGCGTTTTATTTTATAAAATAATATCAGGAATTTGAAACAGGAGGGAAATTATGAAAGATTTAACCCAATTACAAAAAAGAAAAATAAAAAGCAACATTCCTTTATATGTGCTCCTATTTCCTTCAATTATTTTACTTATAATGTTTGCATATATCCCAATGTTAGGACTTGTGATTGCTTTTAAAGATTACTCACCGGCGAATGGAATTTTAAATAGCCCGTGGGCAGGGTTTAAATATTTCACCCAATTCTTTAATTCAGTTCAATTCGGAACAACGATGATGAACACATTAAAGATTTCAATCTATAGCATTCTCGTTGGATTCCCATTACCAATCTTACTAGCGCTCTTATGTAACCAACTAAGAACAGGGAAATTCAAAAAAGTCTTTCAAGTAACGACTTATTTACCACACTTTATTTCAACAATGGTTATGTGTGGGATGATCATTTTATTCTTATCACCAAATAGTGGTTTGATTGCCAATATTTTTAAATCACTTGGATGGACAATGCCAAACTTACTATCAAAACCAGATAGTTTTGCAGGCGTTTATGTTTGGAGTGATGTTTGGCAACATATCGGTTGGGACAGCATCATTTACTTAGCAGCTTTATCAGCCATCGACCCAACGTATTACGAAGCGGCTACGATGGACGGAGCTTCTCGTATGCAAAAGATTCTCAACATCGACTTACCATTACTTTTACCTACAGCAATGATTCTATTGATTTTAAGAGCCGGAAGCTTATTAAGTATCGGTTTTGAAAAAGTATTACTATTACAAAATCCATTGAACCTAGCTGGAAGTGAGGTGATTTCGACTTACGTATATAAAGTTGGGATGCTTAACTTCCAATACAGTTACTCTACAGCAATCGGATTATTCAATACTGTAGTCAACTTAATCATTCTATTATCTGTCAATTGGTTTTCTAAACGATATACCAAAACAGGACTATTTTAAAAGGAGGGTGGTCATAGCATGAAATGGTTTAAAGCTTCAAGAAAATCAAAATCAGATTTGTTTTTTGACGTAGTGATCTACGGTTTTGCAATCTTGTTAATATTATTAATCGTTTACCCATTGTGGTTTGTTGTGATTGCGTCCTTTAGTAATCCTTCTGATGTAGCCAATGGTAAAGTTTGGTTCATTCCTCACGAATGGAAATTAGATGGATACCTTCGATTAATTGAACAACCACTGTTCTTAAGAAGTTATCTCAACACGATTTTATATACAGTAGTCGGTACATTAATCGCATTACTCATCAACATCCCTGCTGGGTACGCGTTATCTAGACGCGACCTACTTGGTAAAAAGTGGCTCAGCGTTCTCTACATTGTTCCGATGTTCGTATCAGGTGGATTGATTCCAATCTACTTAACAGTGAAGAGTGTCGGACTTGTCGATACATTCTGGGTAATGGTTGTTCCATTTGCAGTATCTTCTTACAACATCATCGTTGCAAGAACATTCTTCAATAACAGTATCCCAGAAGGAATGTGGGAAGCAGCTCAAATTGATGGATGCGGAACAATTCGTTATTTCTTCAAGATTGTTGTTCCTTTATCAAAAGCCATTATCGCCGTAATCGGTTTATGGACAGCAGTTGGTATTTGGAACTCTTGGTTCAACGCCTTAATTTACTTAACAAAAGAAAACTTGCAACCATTGCAATTGATCTTAAGACGGTTATTAATTAGTAACCAAATGATGCAATCTCAGGCAACAGGGGAACTTGCATCTGACCTTCGGATTAAAGCTGATATGATGAAATATGCAGCGATTGTAATTTCAACAGCTCCGATTATGTTGCTTTATCCATTTGTCCAAAAATATTTCAATCAGGGTGTCATGATTGGCGCACTAAAAGAATAGGAGAGATATTATGAAAATCAATAAAATGAAATATTTGTTTTTAGCAGCTGCTACACTAACTGGACTAGCCGCTTGCTCAAACTCAACAACGAAGTCAAGTGACGAAAAGTCAGATCAAACGAACTTCAAAATCACAACCGTTCGATGGTCGGACTGGGGCGAAGATTACCATAAAGGATTTATCGATGATTCTGCTAAAGAAGCAGGCATTGAAATTAGCTGGGATACTCTTGTTGCTGCAGACTGGACAGATAAAAAATCTGTATTAGTTGCCAGCGGAGACCTACCAGATGCCTTCTTAGGATCAAACGCATTTAACGATGCTGAAATTGCGCAAAACCAATCTTTATTTATTCCTCTAGAAGATTTAATTAAAGAAAACATGCCAAACCTTACTAAGGCACTGGAACAAGAACCAAAACTAAAAGCGATGATTACATCTCCTGACGGACACATTTACAGTCTTCCTAAGAAATTACCAATGCGTCCAACAGTAGGGAACCAATTATTCATCAATAAAAAATGGCTCGATAATCTAGGATTAAAAGTACCTGAAACTTATGAGGAATTCGTTAAAGTACTTCAAGCATTCAAAGATAAAGATGCAAACGGAAATGGAGATCCAACGGATGAAATTCCATTTGGCTCTGGTAACTTTGACCCAACATTCTCTTACATCCTTCCATTTAACAACCGTTTAGGTGCAGATAACACTTATGAAATGTCTGTTAAAGATGGCAAACCTGTATATCTTCGTACAGAAGAAAGCTACAAACAAGGGATTGCAGCAATGCATGACGCATACAAGAAAGGCTTAATTGACCCTGAACTTTACACTGAAGATTCATCAATGAGTGCCGCAAAACGTATGGATAAATCAGTAGCTAGAGTCGGTGTTTCAAGTGGTTGGACTGCCGATGCTACATTTGGATTACATGCTAGCGAATATGTTCCTTTACCAGCATTAAAAGGTCCTGACGGAAAAGGCTATGTTGCTTCTGACCCAGACCACTACAACTATGGACGTAATGAATTATTAATCACTACAAAAGCGAAGAACCCTGCTAAATTATTACAATGGTTCGACAAATTCTATACTGACGATGCAAGTATCCAAAACTTCTATGGTTCATTTGGAATTGCTACAGAAAAAGATGGCGACAAATATAAAGTATTACCTCCAAAAGACGGTAAATCTGCCGATGAATATGCTTGGATTCACTCTCTACGTGACTTCGGACCTAAATACGTGAGCGACAACATCAACAGCCGCGTAGAAATCGACCAAACTCAAGGTGACGGTTTGAAATTGAAGATGGACCAAGAATTAAAACAATTTGCTTTACCAGCTTACCCTAATGTAATCTATTCTCAAGAAGAACTAAGCAAATTAGCTTCAATTTACGTAAGTATCGATTCTTATGTAAAACAACAAGCTTCTAAATGGGTAGTTGATGGCGGAATTGAAGAAGAATGGGATTCTTACTTAGCAAACCTTAAAAATATGGGATTGGATGAATTCATCAAGATTCAACAAGACGCATATGACCGTTATCAAAAAGAAGTTAAATAATCACATTTTAACACATACCCTAACTGAAACGTTTAAAATACAATGAGTAGAGGGAGCGAGATGAAGAAAAATCTTTCTCGCTTCCTTTTTCTCATATAGGAACGGTGATATCATTGCAAAAACTATTTCGAATAGATGGGCCACTCGTTAGAGGACTAACGCTCATCACCAACTTGATTCTATTAAATACATTATTTATCATTACGAGCATTCCTATTGTGACGATGGGGGCTTCTGTGACATCTCTCAATACGATGTTGCATCGGATTTTAAAGGGCGATGATGGCGATGTTGTCTATCATTATTTTCGTATTTTTAAATCTAACTTTAAACAAGCCACTGTCATTTGGGCAGCTCTTGTAGTACTTTCGGTTCTATTATTTTTGAACTATAGTATTTTTTCGAATACAAACTTCTTGAATGGATATGGATTATTACTTCTTGCGCCATTTGGAATGCTTGCGATACTGGGAATTGTTATCCTTTTACCGTATGTTGGGTTATTTGAAAATAGTTTAAAAGCCAGTGTCATCAATAGCTTTTTCGTTTGTATTTTAGATCCGTTACGTGCAATTTTATTGATTCTATTTAACTGCGCAGTGGTGTATATGAGTGTGAATACGCCTGAGCGATTATTGACGTCGATTTATGTATTTACTTTTGGTGGATTTGCAATCTGGGCATTGTTAAATGTAAAAGTAACGAGTAAAATGTTTGAGAAGGCATATAAATTAAGCAATGGAGGTACGCAAGATGAAAATTTTTAAAGGAGATTTTTATCGTATCAGCGTTCTAACGGATAAACTCATTCGTTTAGAATATTCAAAAAATGGACAATTCGAAGATAGACATACGCAATTAATCCAAAACAGAGACTTTGGTGAAGTGGAAGTTGAAGCCACAGAAACGCCAGAACTATTAGATATTAATACAAAGTTTTTCCGTTTACGCTATAACAAAGGTGAATTCAATAATCAAAATCTATTTATTGAATTAAAAGGGCAATTTGCTCTTTACGGTAGTCGTTGGTATTTTGGTGAACCAATCGAAACCTTAAAAGGAACGACTCGTACACTCGACGAAGTAGACGGGGAAACAGAACTCGAAGACGGTATTATTAGTAAGAGTGGTTATGCTGTTTTAGATGACTCCAATGGATTTATTAGTGATGAAAAAGAAGGCTTTATCAAAAAAGAAAGCGAAGTGGACCTATACTTCTTCGCTTATGGACATGATTATAGAGGAGCCATCAGAGACTTCTATCGCCTAACTGGCGCAACTCCATTATTACCACGCTATGCCTTAGGGAACTGGTGGAGCCGTTATTGGGCGTATACGGCTGATGAGTATTTAGGTCTCGTTGAACGCTTCGAAGATGAGCAAGTACCGCTTGCGGTTGGCGTGTTAGATATGGATTGGCATATCACCAAAATTCCAGAACGCTTCGGAAGTGGTTGGACAGGCTACTCTTGGAATCGTGAACTCATTCCAGAACCAGAAAAATTATTAAAGAAATTACATGATAAGAAATTAAAACTTTCTCTAAATGTCCATCCAGCAGATGGTATTCGAGCTTATGAAGATGCGTATCCAGCTGTTGCCAAACGTTTAGGATTAGATGCAGCCAGTGAAGAACCTGCGATTTTTGATATTGCAGACCCTCGCTTTAGAGAATCTTACTTTAAAGATGTTCATTATCCATTAGAAGAACAAGGAGTTGATTTCTGGTGGATTGACTGGCAACAAGGAACGCAAGGGGTACAAGATCCATTGTGGTTATTAAACCATTATCATTTTGTTGATAATTGTAAGAGAGCAGATGGCGGATTAATCTTGTCTCGTTATGCAGGACCTGGTAGCCATCGTTATCCAGTTGGATTTTCTGGGGACACGATTGTGACTTGGGAATCTCTTCAATTTCAACCATATTTCACTTCAACGGCTTCTAACATTGGATATAGCTGGTGGAGTCATGATATTGGTGGACATATGCGTGGTTATTATGATGAAGAATTGCAAATTCGCTGGTTACAATATGGCATCTTTAGTCCAATTACACGACTTCATAGTACGCAAAGTCCGTTTAATAGTAAGGAGCCATGGTTCTTTACGAAACATACTGCAGAAATTATGAAGCACTATTTACGTCTAAGACATCAATTGCTTCCATATCTTTACACGATGAATGTGGCAACGCATGAAGAGGGAGCACCTCTTGTGAGTCCGATGTACTACTTCTATCCAGAAAACGAAGAAAGCTACCATGTGCCAAATCAATACTTCTTCGGTAGCGAGTTGATGGTCGCTCCAATTACAGAACCAATGAATAAGAATTACCAATCTGCAAAAGTTCAAGTGTGGTTCCCTGAAGGAAAATGGTATGATTTCTTCACTGGAAGAGAGTATGCAGGAAATGTGGTGCTTGATATTTACCGTGATATCGAATCGATTCCTGTATTTGCTAAAGAAGGAGCAATTGTTCCGCTCGATGGTTCTGGTGTGAAAATGGGTGTGGATTTACCTGAAGTGATTGACTGGTATGTATTCCCAGGTACCCATCATTCATTCGAAATGGTGGAAGACTTAGATGGCGCTCGTTGTGTCACAACATTATCTGTTGATTGGAAATTAGGAGCGATTCAATTATCTGTTGAAGGAGAAACAGGTATCCTTCCAGAAAACAGAATCCACCGCGTTCATGTTCAAGGAAGCCAAGCAGCTGTCGTTGAATTAGGAAATAAAAATGCGACTGTGGAGTTTACAGTGGGAGAAAAACAAACGGTCAATCGCAATGAAGCGTTCTTCCAAGTACTTAAGAATGCGAACCTTCCATACGTAACGAAAGATTACTTATATCGTCGATTAGTGGATGCTAAAAATACGAACGAAATCATGAATATCTTACATCATGAGGGCGATGAATTAAGAGGACGATTGCTAGAAATTTTATTCATTAGTGAACCGTAACTAAAAACGGATACTTCCAATAGGAGGTATCCGTTATTTTTTATACAAATGAAAGCACTGTAATTAACTACAGTGCTTTATCTGTTAATCGACTTTATAGTACATCATTGCTTTGATTGTTTTACCATCTGTTACGGTTTGAGTACCATAAATACGGTCTTTAGAGATATCAGATTGGTCTTTATCACCAGACATGACACCATAAGTGAGTTCTACATTTTTAGGAATGAATGAGAAGACAGCACCACCCACAAATGAATTTTCATTTCCTTCGGGAACCATAATCCAGTTCAAAAGTCCTTCTTGGAATTGTTGCTCGGTAATACCGACTTTAAATGTTTTTCCACCAGAAGTAATATTTCCATCTTTATCGATATGGAATTCCCATCCTGCAGAGTTTCTCCATGTTCCTGCTACGCTTCGGAAGTCCCCTTGTTTCATTGCTTGGATATCCATTGATGAAGGAGCAGGAGCTTCGGCTGGAACTGCGACTTTTTCAGTAGACACTGTCTTTGGAACTGGAACTGTGGCATGTTGCGTTTCAGCAGTTGTGGCAACGATAGTCGTTGGAGCTTCAGTTGTACTTGTTGTTGTTTGTTTCGTTGTTGTTGTGCTTTGAGTCGTCGTCGTTTGTGCTTGAGTTGTTGTGTCTTCTTTCTTTTGGAAAAATGAACAGCCAGCTAAAACCAATGCGACTAAAATCAAAGAAATTGATTTTTTCATAGGGATTCCTCCTTTTACACGTTTATTATACTACTAATTCATATTTTAATATAGATACAAAGGTCATTTCTTTGACAAAGGGAGAATATAGGAGTATGGTGAGGATGTAAATCGGTAGGTGAGACTACCATGGAGATACGGATGACTACCGCAAAATAGTGGAGACACTATGCGTTGGTTAGCAGCCTCTGTCGTGAAGGCAGAGACTAATGTCATTTCATCGCTCCATGATGTTAAAGCTTGAACGAAAAAATGAGAATTGTTTATTAGGTAAGCATCTTGTCGCGTTTAAGCTATGACAAGGTGCTTTTTCATTTGCCAAAAACTTTTAGAAAGAGGGTGATCATATGCCAGGACCGGAGAGTCAAACGAAACAAATCAATGAGCGAAGGGAAGAGTGTGATGATCACCCGGAGCTTCGCCTATATTAAAAACGAGGTGAAGACTATGAAAACAGCAAAAGAAAGAATCGACTTAGCATTGATGAATCCAATGGCAGATGTTCTAGAAGCGTTAGGCACATCTGTAAAAGGACTCACTGAAGAACAAGTAGAAACACTCCGCGAAACATATGGAGAAAATAAAATTACAAAGGCTAAAGAAGATCCAATTTGGAAAAAGATTTATGAGTCTATTATCAATCCATTTACGGTAATTCTATTAGTGATTGCGGTAATCTCGTTATTCACGAATGTGATTCTTGCAAAGCCTGGTGAAGCCGACCCAACAACTTCCATCATTATCGTGGTGCTCGTAGCTGTATCGGGAACGATTCGTTTTGTTCAAGAAATGAAGAGTGACAAGGCGGCTAGTAACTTATCTAGTCTAATCGTCAATACAGCAACCGTGATTCGAGACGGCGAACAGATGGAAGTTCCGATTGAAGATTTAGTAGTTGGAGATATTATTAAATTAAGTGCTGGAGATATGTTACCAGCAGACGCATTATTATTAGAAACACGTGACTTCTTTATTCAACAATCCAGTTTGACTGGTGAAAGTGAATCTGTTGAGAAAAAATCAATCTGGGTTCCAGATGAAGAAGAAAAGAAAAAACAAGCACTCGAGAGCGAACGTTTCGTCTTTATGGGTTCAAACGTTGTCAGCGGTAGTGCCTTAGCAGTTATTTTAGTCACAGGGAATGATACGATGATTGGTCGTATCGAAAAAACACTCAATACTTTTGAAGAACAAACGAGTTTTGAGAAAGAAATGAATAAAATCTCATGGCTATTGATTCGTTTAATGCTTGTATTAGTGCCAGTTGTATTCTTGATTAATGGATTAACAGACGGTGACTGGTTAGAAGCAGGGGTTTTTGCATTAAGTGTTGCCGTGGGATTAACTCCAGAAATGTTGCCAATGATTATTACAGCCAGCCTTGCAAAAGGGGCCGTCATCATGGCAAAAGAAAAAGTCATTATTAAAAAACTAAATGCGATTCAAGATTTAGGGGCTATCGATATTCTTTGTACTGATAAAACAGGTACGCTTACACAAGATGAAATTATTCTTGAATATCCATTAGATATTCACGCAAATCTAGATATGGGCGTTTTAAAAATTGCGTATTTAAACAGCTACTTCCAAACAGGACTTAGAAACTTATTAGACCGTGCTATCATTACACGTACGGAAAAAGAAGCCGACGAACACGAAGATCTACAAAATTTAGCAACACGTTACCAAAAGATTGATGAGTTGCCATTTGACTTCGAACGTCGTCGTATGAGCGTTATTGTGCAAGAAGACGATGAAGCAGTGCTCGTAACAAAAGGAGCACTAGAAGAAATGCTTAGCATCTCTACATATGTAAAAGACGGAGATGAAGTTCGTCCTATTACAGATGAAATTCGCGAATCAATCCTAGAAGCAGTGAGTGGCTTAAACGAACAAGGGCTTCGCGTACTTGGTGTGAGCCAAAAGAAATATCAAGATACTCACCATGCCTTCACGGTTGAAGATGAATCAAATATGATTCTAATGGGTTACTTAGCCTTCCTTGATCCACCAAAACCTTCTGCAGCTCCAGCGATTCAAGCGTTGAAAGAACATGGGGTAACGACGAAGATTCTTACAGGGGACAATGAAAAAGTAACGCTAACGGTCTGTGAAAAAGTAGGGCTACCAGTAGACAAAGTTTTACTTGGTACAGAAATTGAAGATATGAGCGATGAAGAATTAGCAGCAGTTGCTGAAGAAACAACGATTTTTGCAAAACTATCTCCAGAACAAAAGGCACGCATTATTCATTTACTAAAAGCGAAAGGACACAAGATTGGTTACATGGGCGACGGTATCAATGATGCGCCATCCCTAAAAGTGGCCGACGTTGGAATTTCTGTGGATAGTGCCGTGGATATTGCTAAAGAAGTTGCAGATGTCGTTTTATTAGATAAGGACTTACTCGTTCTTGAAAAAGGATTGATTGAAGGTCGTAAAGTCTATGCGAACATGACAAAATACATTAAGATGACCGTTTCATCAAACTTCGGGAATATCTTCTCAGTATTATTCGCAAGTATTTTCCTACCATTCCTACCAATGGCACCAGTGCACTTAATCGTACTGAACTTAATTTATGATTTAAGCTGTGTGGCATTGCCGTTTGATAATGTTGACGCAGATTTCTTAAAAGAACCACGTGCATGGACAGCAAGTTCCATCACACGATTTATGGCTTGGTTTGGACCAACGAGTTCTATCTTCGACATCATTACCTTTGCAGTGATGTTCTTTGGAATTGCACCAATGATTAATGGAAGTAGTTATGCATCGTCTACGAATCCAGCATTCTTCTTGATGGTCTTCCAAACAGGTTGGTTTATTGAATCTATGTGGTCTCAAACAATGGTTATTTATATGTTACGTTCACCAAAATTACCATTCGTTCAATCTAAACCAGCGTTCTCATTGCTAGTGACATCCTTATTTGCCTTATTTGTTGTAACGGTTCTTCCTTACACACCACTAGCAGGACCATTAAAACTTGCACCGCTAAATGGACTATACTTCCTTGCATTAATTCTCATTATCGCAGGATATATGTTCTTAGTAACGGTTGTTAAAAAAGCGTATATTAAAAAATATAATGAATGGTTATAATGCAAAAAGAGCTATCTTAACAGTTTGTTAGGATAGCTTTTGTTTTTAGGAATGTGCTATTCTACAAAGAGAAACTTGCATGAGGTGAGAGCATGGAGAAAATTTTATATACAACAACGGCTGTTAACGAAGACGGACTAACAGGTGTAGCGTACACTAAAGGAAATGGAGACAAAGACTTTAGCACACAGATTTCATCGCCAAGAAGTGCAGATGCTGGGACAAACCCAGAACAATTATTTGCCTTGGCCTATGCCACTTGTTTAAATGCGTCGATTGAATTTGTAGAAAAACGCATGAAATTAGAGCATAAGAGCAAGGTAGAAGTGAAGATTGATTTGACATTGGATTCAGAGGGAGAAGGCTATCTATTCCATCCATCCGTTTTTGTTGCGATGCCAGGTAGAGACGAAGCATTAGCCCACGAAATTCTTGAAGCAGCAGAGCGTCAATGCCCCGTTCATAAATTATTAAAAGGAGTTACAGTTCCTCCCGTGGAACTTTCAACAGCCAATGAGTAATGTATTGTTAAGAGTTGCAACAGTGGAAGACGCTAAAGCGATTCAAGCCATCTATGCGCCTTATGTAGAAACGACAGCTATCACCTTTGAAGAAGTGGTGCCTAGCGTGGAAGAGTTTGAAGGACGTATCCAGAAAACCTTAGAGAACTTTCCGTATCTGGTGTTAGAAGAGGACGGAGAAGTTGTCGGATATGCGTATGCCGGACGATTTTCCGCGCGTGCCGCCTTTGATTGGTCGACCGAAGTTAGTATTTATATTAGCTTACATCATCAAAGAAAAGGCTATGGCAAATTGTTATATGCCGCTTTAGAAGAAAAGTTACTAGAGCTAGGGTACCAAAACATTTATGCTTGTGTAGCCGTTCCAGAAGTGGAAGATGAGTACTTAACGATGAATAGTGTAAACTACCATAAATATTTAGGGTTTATAGAATGCGGCCACTTCAAAAAATGTGGATGTAAATTCAATCGTTGGTACGATATTGTATGGCTTCAAAAACACGGAGCTACAACGATTCCTACAAAACGTCCAGATCAATTTACAGCATTATAAAGTGAAGATCCCATCAGCAAAAATTTGTTGATGGGATCTTTTTTTAATATGACATTACCAAATATGGTAATTACCATATTTGGTAATGATCATAAAAGATAAATTATCATATATGATAATTTTGACTTATTTGAATTCATTCAGCTTCTGCTTAAAGAACACCCAGCAGCATTTCGTCGATTCAGGATTCATCCGCAAGTGCTCGATTAATTCATAAGTTGGATGCCATCTGCGCAGTTGATCCGATGAGAAGTGCTCGAGAAATTCTGAAAATGGATGATCATATGGTTCTTTTGGCAGACCACTGCAGAAGATGGAGAAGAGACCAAGTAATTTACCAAAGGCATTTCCGAGTTCGCCTTGAGTCCAGTGAATATGACGAAGTAGCCCATCCATATGCGTCGAAGGAACTTTATGCAAGCACTTATTAGAGCGGACATTCCACTCGTGCGAGAGTTCGATGGAAGGGAACGCGCCATTGAACCAGTCTTCCTCGATTTCCATTTCGATGTAGCATTTTAATATTTCTTGCAAAGGCTGATGACTCTCGATGCTGGTGTTTAACTTATTCGTTCTAAAATAGTGATAGAGCAATTCTTCTTGGATTTGATTTACAAACTTATCGTCCGTTAGTTTATCCGGATAAATGGTTTTAATAATGGCTTTGGAAATCGTTTGGGATAAAATCGGTAGAAGTGTACAAAATTCTAAAATAGAATGGTGCAGATGAAGCTGTTCGAAATCGGATTTTTGCATAATGACAAAAGAATGGGTGTATTCCTGAAGAAAGACTTTGCCGAGTTGCTTTAAGCATTGATGCAGCGCAGTCATAAAATCAGTGAATACACCCAAGTTTAAGCAAGTTGTATGTTCATTATGGAAATGACTAGGGAATGGATTTGGACCAAAGTTAATGTAGAAGTCTTGTTTTGGCAAAACGGAAGACGCAAGAGTAATCAGCTCCTCTAAAACGAGCAGCGTCTCTTCTTTTGATAAATGTAAATAGTGCACAGGAATATACGTTTGCGGGAATGACTCTAAGTAATCGTTATAAAGGCGCAAGAAAGAATCTTTGCTCTCTTTGATGAGCGTGTAATAGAACTCAGTAATTTGTGGGCCAAACGAGAAGGCTAAAACGTCTTTGTAGGAGACAGTAGGTTGGCCTAGGAGTTTCTGGTAATGTAAGTGGAAATAATCTCTCAAGCTATCGAGATGAGGAATGAGATCGATGATGCTGTCGCCGCGCATGCCTTTAATCCACAGCGAGGTCAGCGCGTGGCATTCTTCGGAAAATGGTTTGTTGAAACAGCGTAGGGCGTTTTGATGACGCAAATAATAGTGTCGCAGCTTCTGGAATTCTTTCTGCTGGTCATAGGACAGCGCTTGTGGGAAATCTTCAAAGTGGTGGATTAAGAAAGTGGACTCGGTTGTGCCGAGTAAATACTCGATAATCTCTTCAAAAGACTTGTTATACGGATTTGGATTCTGGCTGAAGAGATTGTTGTAGTAATTCTGTTGCTGCTGTTGTTCCTCAAGCAGCTGAATCTGTTTTACCAATAAGCTTAAATCTTGAGTATAGCGTTCCATTATAATACACTCTCCCAATAATGTATTTGTTACATTAATTGTAACGCTTTCATAAAGATGCGTCAATATACATTTTATCTATTTTTTATGGAATTTAAGAAATAGGAAAGGCGCTTGACTAAACTTGTAGAGTTGACCATAATAAAGAAAGTCATTAGGAAGGAGAGGTTTCATGTCCAAGAAAACAAAAGCAACTATTGCGATTACACTAGCGATTGCAGTCATGGTTTTAATCTTTATTAGTTCAAGTATGCCTTACAAGGATCAGTCACTTGTGTCTACGATTCAAAAGGGACTGCCGATGCAACCTTTTTCGGAATTATTATCCAAAATCAAATTTGAATATGCAGGACAAACCATCAGTATTCCTTCTTTAGGATATGCGCAGTTTATCGAATTTTTTATTCGTAAAGCCGCTCATTTCTTAGCTTACTTCTTCATTGGATATCAATGGACGAGAGGATTAAGTGTTCATGTCCGTAAAAGAGGATGGCCACAGTTCTTGGCGTTCTTTATCGCAGTGCTATATGCGATGACCGATGAATTCCACCAAGGCGTGACGCCAGGACGCACACCGCTAATCCAAGATGTTTTCGTAGATGCCGTTGGTGCAGCAGTCGGTGTGGGGTTAGGAACCTTGAAAAAAATTAGATAATAACCTCGAAACGTTGAAGAGATTTTCTTCAGCGTTTTTTTGTTGCCAAAAAGACTCCTTTTTATTTTTTCTCGTAGTTCTTTATGACTAGTCAAAGAGTGGGGGAAGAACGATGGAAATGAATGAATTAGCAACGGAAGTGTTCACGCAAGCCATTAAGCACCAATTAGATGATATTCATTTATTACCGGTTGGAGAGGAGTATGTATTTTATTTAAGAGATGTCAATGGGTTAAAAGAGTTAAGAAGAATTTCAGACGAAGTGGCCTTGCAATTTATTTCGTACTTAAAGTATCAAGCGGGAATGGATGTCGGAGAGAGACGAAGACCGCAGAGTGGTTCCTTAACCTTTGAGATTTCAAAGGACCAGATGATTGAACTGAGATTATCAGTGATTACGAATTTTAAGCAGAAGGAATCCATGGTTATCAGGCTCTTGCATCGGTCTAAAAAAGAAAAGGCGTCGATTCGTTCGATGACTTATTTTCCAAAGGACTGGGCACTCTTGCAACAGTTCTTACGCTATAAGAGCGGCTTGATCTTATTTTCCGGACCGGTCAGTTCTGGGAAAACGAGTACGATGTATGCTTTGCTCAGGGGCCGTATGCAAGAAAAGACGCTTCAAGTGATTACGATGGAAGACCCAGTGGAGTATCATGAGCCGATGTTTTTACAGACGGAGATTAACGAGAAGGCTGGAATTACGTACGAATTACTCATTAAGAGTTGCCTGCGTCATCACCCAGACATTTTACTCATCGGTGAAATTCGAGATGAAATGACGGCAAAGATGGCGATTCGTGCAGCCTTAACGGGGCACTTAATTCTAGCGACCGTTCATGCAAAGGACTGTAATGGAGTAGTAGCAAGGCTCTTGGAACTGGGCGTCAGTAAGACAATGCTCGAACAAACTATTATCGCCATTTGTTCACAACGCCTACTCCCTCGGAATTGTGGTCTATGCGGTAAGGAATGCCAGTTGCATTGTAATCATTTAACAAACGGAGAAAAGCGCGGGACGATTTTTGAAATCGAAACTCATGAAAAGTTAGCGCATTTCTTTAAAACGAATCAATTCGGGACTGATGAAGAAAGAGTACATCCTTTTAATAAGGTATTGAGGAAGGCTTATGCATTGGGATACATTACGGACAAAACTTACGAAACCTATCAAATTATCTAAGAAATGGAAGGGGCCTGTTCAAAGTCGGTTCCTCATTCAGCTTGCTCATTTACTCCAGGAAGGGTTCAGCTTGGATGAGGCGTTGAAGTTTCTAGAATACTTATTCGACTCAGAGAAGAAAGACTTGGAGAAAATGCGGGATACGCTTGGAGAAGGACGGCGTTTTGATGAGTGCTTGAAACGGGTCGGATACTCAGAAACGAACACCTCACAAATTTATTTATCCATGCAGTTTGGTAGCTTCGAGAAGGCCTGTGCGTCGATTGGAGAGTTTCTAACCAGGAAGCAAAAACAGCAAAAGAAAATGCAACAGATGATGATGTATCCTGCATTTCTTTTTACGTTTGTTATCGGGATGGTGCTCTGTATCCGAATGCTGTTACTCGACCAACTTTCCAGCATGGTGCAAGAAGAACAACTCAAGCAGTCTGGCTTCCTTTATTGGATATGGCTGGGGTTTCAAAACTTACCACAGCTGGCAACGGGATTTTTGATGATTGTTGTGACGCTTGTTCTTCTTATTCGCTTGTACTGGAAAAGGAAGAACACCTATGATCAGTTTCGCATGTTGATTTCACTGCCGGTCATTGGAAAGAGTGCGCAGCAATACGTGACGTTTTTGTATGCACGAGAGTTCTCGTATTTTCTAGGGAATGGACAGTCGCTATTATCGATGGTGTCCGAACTGAAGAAAGAGGGGACGAGCGCACTGTCAAAGATGATTTCGCAGAAGCTAGAAGAACAACTGATTCAAGGGGAGTCTTTTTCTACAGCGCTTGAGAGGATGAAGCTGTTCCGCCAGGAGTTTATCTGGCTGGTGTTAGAAGGAGAAAAGACAAGGCAACTAGACGTGCAACTGCAAGTATATGCCGACCAAATGCTCGACGAATTTACCCAAGGTATCGAAAAGAAAATCAAGTGGATTCAACCGTTACTACTTATGGGGATTGGGTTCCTCATCGTTTCCATGTATCTGATCTTATTACTACCGACACTAACGATGATTGGAGGAAATTAAAATGAAAATGAAAACAAAGAAAAAAGGCTTCACGTTAATCGAATTACTCGTGTGCCTCTTTATTATTGGCTTGATGATGCTACTGATTATTCCGAATATTGCGCAACAAAGAAAGACTGCACAGAAACAATCAGATGAAGCGATTGTGAAAGTAATTGAAACACAACAACAAGCTTACATGTTAGATAATAATACTAAGGAAATACCTGATGTTCAGACTCTTAGAGCAAAGGATTATATTACAGAAGATCAAAAGAAAGCATATGAAAATCGTCAAAAAACTCCTGAACAATAATTATGAAAAAGAGAGCATTTACGCTTGTTGAATGCTTAATTGCGCTCGCCATTGCTTGCTTCTTACTGATACTTACTCCGCCTTTGATTAGTCATTCCTATGTAAATTGGAAGGAAGAAGTATTTCTAAGAGAGTTTGAGCAAGTGATGGATACGGCGCAGATTACAGCTATTTCAACGGGACAAGGTTCGTTTGTAACGGTCTCAGGTGGTATCGTTGAATTAAATTGTCATGGGGCTAGAGAATTGGATAAGAAGATTCGCTTTCCGGATACGATGAAAAGTTATTCTGTTCAAACGTATGGTTTTAAACCCTATAGTGGGAATGTTAGTCAGTTCTCATCCGTGACTTTTGATGGACGAAATCGCAGGTACACTTATGTTTTTCAATTAGGGGAGGCTAAGTATCATGTTGAAATTACCGAAAAGTAGAGGGTATGTATTGCTGGAAGCTTTAATCGGTCTGATGGTTTTGACCGTTATTGTGTCTTTAATCAGCTTTATGATGGGACAGCTGTATCATAGGCAACAACTTAAAGGCTGCTTTTTGGATGCTGCGGCTACTCAGTTAATGGATTTACAAGCGAGTGCTACTTATCCTGTGGCTGTTAACAAATTGCCAAGCGAAGAGTTTCAAAAGATGAAAAAAGTGACATTTGAAAAAGTAAATACAGCAGCCTCTCCAACAGTGGTGACGGTCTCTTGCGGAGAGCATGAGGAGGTGTTTCAAATCAATGCGATTACCGAGAAAAAAGTCCGGATTTCTACTCATTGAACACCTAATTGCGCTCGTGATTATCTCGATTAGTTTAGTAGCGTTTATGGGACTTTCTACGGCGTTTCTAAAAATCAAGGACCGGCTCAATGTTCCTGACGATATTAAATGGCATGTCGCCGTTCAGCAAATGAATTTTAATTATGCTGGCTTTAGGCTGACATCGTTAAATGGCTATGATCCTTATACCGCACATTTTGAAAATATGACATCTGAGAAAACAGAAGTGATTACACTCGTTTCTAGTTGGAAAGATGGCGGGAAGATTTATAAAGGAGCAGGAGGAAGTGGAGGACACCAACCATTTCTTTATGGCATTCGAAGGCTATCTATCAAAAGAAACGGGAGCAGGTTACTGATTTCGACAACGCTCAACCAAGGAAGTACTTTTCGCTTAAATTTCGCGCCAAAGAATCGAGTCATTTATGTCAAAGTGAAAGAAGTAAAGGAAAAGAAAAATGACAAACCCTAAAAGAAAAGGAACGCTACTATTTCAGTTTCTGGCGTTACTTGCTATTGCCAGTTTCCTTATTATCGCGCTACTAAAAATCCATGCCCACAACACTCTTGAATATCGCCTTCTGGAAGATGGGTACCGAATGGATATATTGCTAGAGATGACAAGTCAGATACTGCGGCAAAAGATTTCTTTTAATGGGGATGAGATGACTTTTCCCGATAGCATTCAGTTTTCTAGTGGAACGGTGAGCGTAGAGTGGAATGAGAAAGCACATCAATTTACCCTAAAGGCGCACCTTCCAAATGGTCATTCGAAGGAAGATACACTATATATTCAGTTTGTAAAATAGGCTAAACACTACATAGCGACTTCTTTTTGTTTTTTTCATTTTCAAGATATGGTATACTTTTCAATGAGAAAATGAAAAGATGGTGAAATAATGACACAAACAATCGGAGAAATTTTAAAAAGTGCAAGGCAATTAAAAGGCTACACTCTTGATGACTTGCAACAAATTACAAAAATTCAAAAACGTTATTTAATCGCAATTGAAGATAATGACTTCGACTTGATGCCAGGTGCGTTTTATACACGCGCGTTCATCAAACAAATTGCTGACACAGTTGGATTAGATGGAGCGGCTTTATTAGAAGAGCATGCATCTGAAATTCCACAAGCTGTTGTGAAGACAACTCCACAGGCAACTTATACGACTTCTTCAAGTAATCGTACACGTTTAAATAAAAACAAGAGTAAATGGTCTTCAGTATCAGCAACTTTAAAAAATTACTTCCCAACAATCTTATTGGGAATGTTCATCGTAGCGATTATTTTTGCAATCGGACAAGCCGTATTTAGCAACCGTGCACAACGCAATAATCCTGTAACGACTCAAGCTACAACACAAACAGCTGTTGCAGCAGAAACGACTGTTGCTACAACGACAACTGCAGCTCCAGAAGTGACAAGTGTTACTTATTCATATGCGAACGGAAATGCATTGTACTATATTGCGAATGTAAGTAAATTCCCATTAGACGTGAAAGTGTTAAATGAAGCAAGAAATGCTTTATGGGCACAAATTTCAGCGGATGGTAAAGTTGTGGCAGACGGAGTTCCAGCAACAAATCAAACAGTGACTGGTTCGATTCCTGAAGGAACAACAACGATTCGTATGGACTTTGGATATACTCCATTAGGTACAATTACTGTTGGTGGTGTTGAACTAACAATTCCTGAAGGTTCAAACGCTACAAGAATTTATATCACGATTCAATAGGAGAATTGCGATGAATTTACCAAATAAATTAACGGTTTTGCGAATTTTCATGATTCCGGTGTTTATCATTCTGATGTGCTTACCGAGTGAAGCGCTAGGAGTGATGAATCTTATGGGCTCACAAATTAGCGTTGTCCACTTTTTGGCAATGATTATTTTCGCAGTAGCTAGTTTTACAGATTATCTTGATGGATATTTAGCACGCAAATACAAATTAGTGACGAACTTTGGGAAGTTTGCTGATCCTTTAGCAGATAAAATGCTAGTCATGAGTGCATTCATTATGCTTGTTTCATTCAATTTAGCACCTGCTTGGGTCGTAAGTATCATTGTTTGTCGTGAATTAGCAGTAACGGGGCTTCGATTATTATTAGTCACAGATGGCGAAGTCATGGCAGCTGCTTGGCCTGGGAAAGTAAAAACCGCTACTCAAATGTTGGCGATTATTTTCCTATTAACAGATGATTTGTTCTTTAAGGCCATTGGAATTCCAATCGGACAAATCTTACTTTATAGTTGTTTAGTATTTACAATCTATTCAGGTTTGGATTATTTTGTAAAGAATCGACATGTATTTGCGGATTCATTTACTAAAACAGAATAACAAACGAAGCCTGAAACAGTTGTTTTGGGCTTTTATTTTTATAAAAGAGTGTTAAGGAAGGCGAAATTATGAATGCAGAAATCATTGCAGTTGGTACGGAGTTACTAATGGGGCAAATTGTCAACACGAATAGTGCATACTTAGCTCAAGAATTAGCAAAAAATTCCATTCCAACATACTATCAACAAGTGGTTGGTGATAATGAAGAAAGAATGTATGAAGCGATTGAATTAGCCGCTTCAAGAAGTGAGCTGATTATTTTATCTGGGGGTCTTGGACCAACGACAGATGATATTACGAAACAAGTACTGGCGCGATTTTTAAATGTGCCACTTGTCGAAGATGAGGCTGCTCTTCAAAAAGTGATTGATTTTCACGTGCGTTCTCATCGCGATATGAGTGAAAATAATCGTAGACAGGCACTAGCTTTTGAGGGCGGAACAGTTTTTAAAAATCATAACGGACTGGCAGTTGGTTGTGGTTTTGAAAAAGAGGACCGTCAATTCATTGTTCTACCTGGACCACCAAATGAATTAAAAATGATGATGCAAAAAGAAGTATTGCCTTTCTTACGTAAGAAAGTGGGCAAGGTAGATTTATTCGAGTCTCGTTATTTACGATTCTTTGGAATTGGAGAATCACGCTTAGTGACCATCCTAGAAGATTTAATCGAGGGACAAACAAATCCAACGATTGCACCATATGCCGGTAAATTCGAAGTAATGCTTCGCTTAACCGCTAACGGGAAAACAGAAGAAGAGTGCACAGAACTTCTTGACGGAATGGAACTTCTAATTCAATCGCAAGTAGGAGAATTCTTCTATGGATATGGAGACCACAATACATTACAAGAAGTCACTGTTGAGTTATTAAAAGAATCAGGACTCACAATTGCCTCTGCTGAAAGTTTAACAGGAGGACTGTTTGCAGCAAGTGTCGTGGCGTTCGAAGGAAGCTCCGCCTATTTCCAAGGAGGAACAGTCGCTTATCAACGTGAAGCGAAAGAAACGCAACTAGGAATCGACAGCACCTTGCTCGATCAATTTGGAATGGTCAGTGCAGAATGTGCCAAAGCGATGGCCGAACAAGCAAGACTCCATTACCAAAGTGATTTGGGAATTTCATTTACAGGAGTCGCTGGGCCAAGTGAAATGGAAGGGAAAGAAGTCGGAACGATTTTCGTGGCATTAGCTTCTCAAACAGACGTCGAAGTTCTTGAATTGCATCTTGCACGTACTCGTAACGACAACCGTGAATTCGCGGTACAACATGGTTGGAATTTACTTAGAAAATATTTATTAAAACAAGTTCGAACAAAATAAGAACAAATGTTCGCATATTGCTTGCGCATGGAATAGAACATAGTGTACAATATGTTTGACTTAAAATTCGTGGAGGAATTAAAACATGGCAGAAAATGAAAATCGTCAAAGAGCATTGGAAGATGCGCTAAAGAAAATTGAAAAGAGCTACGGTAAAGGTGCCGTAATGAAATTAGGAGAAAAAGTAGATACACAAATTCAAACAGTATCTTCAGGTTCTCTTGCATTAGATATCGCATTAGGTGTAGGTGGATTCCCACGTGGACGTATCATCGAAGTATACGGACCAGAATCTTCAGGTAAAACAACAGTTGCACTTCATGCGGTTGCGGAAGTTCAAAAACGTGGTGGAGTAGCAGCGTTTATCGATGCTGAACACGCTCTAGATCCAGAATACGCAAAAGCTTTAGGCGTAAACATTGATGAATTACTATTATCTCAACCAGATACAGGGGAACAAGGATTAGGAATTGCAGATGCTTTAGTATCATCTGGAGCCGTTGACATCGTAATCGTCGACTCAGTTGCTGCGTTAGTTCCACGTGCCGAAATCGATGGCGACATGGGGCAATCACACGTAGGTCTTCAAGCTCGTTTAATGTCTCAAGCATTACGTAAATTATCAGGTTCAATTAACAAAACAAAAACAATCGCAATCTTTATCAACCAAATTCGTGAAAAAGTGGGCGTTATGTTCGGAAATCCTGAAACAACACCTGGTGGACGTGCGTTGAAATTCTATGCGACTGTTCGTTTAGAAGTACGTCGTGCAGACCAAATCAAACAAGGTACTGAAATTTTAGGGAACCAAACTAAAATCAAAGTTGTTAAAAATAAAGTGGCTCCACCATTTAAAACAGCTGTTGTGGATATTATGTACGGAGAAGGAATTTCTCAACTTGGGGAATTACTCGACATGGCAGCAGACCTCGACTTCGTGAAGAAGAGTGGTGCATGGTACGCTTATAACGACGAGAAGATTGGTCAAGGTCGTGAAAATGCTAAAGCATACTTGGCAGACCATCCAGAAGTCGTTGCCGACTTGAACCAAAAAGTTCGTGCTCACTATGGCATTGGAGTAGCAGCTCCTGTCGAAGTGGAAGAAGAAGGACAAACAAGTTTATTAGACTAATCATTAGGAAGAATCGAGCTAAATGGCTCGGTTCTTTTTTTATGTAAAGTTTATCAACTATTTAAGGTTTCATAAGAATGCTAGCATTTTACATTAAAATAATGTACTCTTATTGTTGGTATAATTTAAGAAAGAGGATTTTTCAGTATATGTTTAAAAGAAAGCCTTATGTGGGCCTGAGTGATAAAATTCGAAATCAGAAAAATTCGCAACAAATTCTCTTGGAAAGTTCATCTTGGTTAACGATTGGGAATATCGTTTCAAGATTGCTTGGAGCTCTCTATATCATTCCTTGGGGAATGTGGATGGGTGCAGACAGGGATAATGCGAACTACTTATATTTTATCGCCTATAATATTTATGCTTTAGTATTACAAATATCAACGGCAGGAATTCCGGTTGCAATTTCTAAAATCGTAGCGGATAACCATGCGAGAAGAGACTATAAGACAAGTTGGAGATTGTTTAAAGGAACAATGCTCTTTATGACGTTCTTAGGATTCGTCTTTGCGGCGGGAATGTATTTTGCAGCGCCACTTTTTGCAAAAGGAGCTACTCCTGAAGAAGTTGCAGACAGTATTATGGTCATCCGTTCGCTTACGCCTGCGGTACTCATTATTCCACCGCTTAGCTTAATGCGTGGATACTATCAAGGATACAATGAAATGGCGGCTTCTGCGAAATCTCAATTATGGGAACAAGTAGTCCGTATCTTGTATATGTTAGGATTAACGTATTTTGTGATGCGTGTGATCCACGGCGGATTTGTCGTCGCTGTAGCGCATTCTACATTTGCGGCCTTTGTCGGGGCAGTCATCGCGTTCTTATACTTAGCATATAAGATGTTCCGTGACCATAAAGGGATGATGGAATTAATGGAAGAAGGGCGTCCTGAACGTCCACTAAGTTTCTGGAAAATTATTTTTGAAGTCATGCGTGAGGCGTTACCTTTCGTGTTAGTGACTTCAAGTATTCAAATAATCAGCTTGATTGACCAAGAAACATTCCAACGTCTCGTTCCAATCTTTACGAACTTCTCGTTTGAAGAAGGGAAAGAACTGATTACTTTATTTGGATTTAATGCGAATAAAGTGATTATGATTGTAATTTCGCTAGCGATGAGTATCTCAACAGCAGCATTGCCACTGCTTGCGGCTCATTATTCAGTGAATGACCGTGAAGAAGTCAAACGCGTGATTGCCAATAACCTCGGTTTATTTGCATACATCATGATTCCAGCTTCTGTAGGAATGTCGATTGTCTCAGAACCAATTTACAATGTGTTCTATTCACCAGACCCAACCGGAACGTATTTATTAATGGTTTCATGTATCATGTGTGTGTTCTTAGGATTGTTTGTAACGTTCACGTACATCCTGCAATCGATGGAACAACATATCATTGCGATTAAAGCATTAGGATTTACAGTGCTTATTAAATTGCTATGGCAACCAATGATGATTTACTTCCTAGGTGGAGCAGGTCCGTTAATTGCCAGCTCAGTAGCATTTTTTGTCGCAACACTTTATATGTGTCGTCACGTACTTCAATTAACACGATTCGATTTGAATTACGTATTGAAGAAATTCGGACAAGTACTTCTTGCATCTCTTGCGATGGCCATCACTTCAGCACTTACTTTATATGCGATTAAACATGTAATGCCAATCGGTGGTAAAGTTCGTGCACTAATTGCAGTTGCTGCTGTAGGGTTTGTCGGAGTTGTGACTTACGGACTAATTACCTTGAAGAATCGATTAGCTGATGAAATGCTTGGCGCTCGCGTCGGTGGTATTCGTCGTAAATTGAGGATGAAATAATGAGATTAGATAAATGTTTAGCAGATTGTGGCCTTGGAACTCGTTCCGAGGTCAAATCTTTATTAAAGGCCAAAAGAATCACTGTCAACGGTAAAGTCGTCACCAATGGTAAAGTACAAGTGAATCCTGAAACGGATGACATAATGTTTGACGGTGAAAAGATTCAGTACGAAGAGTTCGTCTACATCATTATGAATAAGCCAAAAGGAGTCGTTAGTGCCACAGAAGATAATCTTCATAAGACGGTACTCGATTTAATCGATCCGCTTTATTTTAAAAAGGGAGTTTTCCCGGTAGGACGTTTGGATATCGATACGCATGGATTATTGCTCTTGACAAATGATGGAGAATTGGCGCATCGTCTTCTTTCACCGAAGAAACACGTCACAAAAATCTATCAAGCAAGAGTCGAAGGGGTGATGACAGCAGAAGATGTCACTGCTTTTGAAAAAGGTATTGTATTATCGGATGGAACGGAGTGTATGCCCGCACGTCTGGATATTCTTAGCACAACGCAGGATGAATCGGTTGTTCAGATTCATTTGAAAGAGGGAAAATTCCATCAAGTGAAACGAATGGTCAAAGCCTGTGGGAAAACCGTTGTCGATTTACAGCGACTCACGATGGGACCGCTTAAGCTAGATGAGAGCCTAGCGTTAGGAGAGAGCAGACCTTTAACCGAAGAAGAATTAGAATCATTAATGATTCATGAATAACGAAAGCTTAGGAGAAATCCTAGGCTTTTATTTGTTATAGAAAGGGTTTAACCGCTTTTCATCTTTTTGTAAAAATGGTAAGATATGACTATTGAATCTACTTGATAGAGATTGGAGCGATTGGATGACAATTGATTGGAAAAAAGAAGTAGAACTTCGTAAAGAAGATCTATTAAAAGATTTATTCACATTATTACGTATCGACAGTGTGCGTGATGATTCTAAAGCAACAGAGGATGCACCAGTAGGACCTGGACCTAAAGAAGCGCTTGAAGCATTCTTAGCAATCGGTGAACGCGATGGTTTCACAACAAAACAAGTTGGAAACTTAGCAGGACACATTGAATTTGCACCAAATCCAGACTACAAAGAAACTCTTGGTGTATTAGGTCACGTGGACGTTGTTCCAGTGGGTTCTGGATGGGATACAGATCCTTTCGAACCACAAATTATTAATGATCGTATTTATGCGCGTGGTTCAAGCGATGACAAAGGACCAAGTATGGCAGCATACTACGCATTAAAAATCATCAAAGAATTAGGATTACCAGTTTCAAAACGTGTTCGTTTCATTATCGGAACAGACGAAGAATCAGGTTGGAAATGTATGGACCGTTACTTCCAAACAGAAGAAATGCCGGACTTTGGTTTCTCACCAGACGCAACATTCCCAATCATCAATGGTGAAAAAGGAATCCTTTCATTACACTATGATATTCCTGGTGGAGCTGCAGAAGGCGACTACCAATTATTAAGCTTCGACGCAGGATTACGTGAAAACATGGTTCCTCAAGATGCTCATGCGGAAATCGTTGTTCCAAATGCAGATGAAGTGGTTGACCGCTTCTTGGCATATGTTGCTGCAAATCCTGTTGAAGGTAGTGCTCAAGTATTAGACGGCAAAGTTATCTTAGACGTTGTTGGTAAATCAGCACACGGATCTACTCCAGATAAAGGAATCAATGCTGGAACTCACTTAGCTAAATTCTTAAACCAATTCAACTTCAAAGGCAACGCGAAGAAATACTTAGCATTTGCTGCTGAAGTATTACATGAAGATACTGATGGTAAAAACTTGAAAGTGGACTACAACCATGAAGTGATGGGACCATTGACAGCTAATGCCGGAATCTTCACTTACACACCTGAATTAGGTGGGGTAGCCGTAGTAAACTTCCGTTATCCATTAGGAGTTACTGCAGAAGGTCTTGAAATTAAGGCAGAAGTAGTGGCTTCAGGATATGGTTTCACTGTTGCTCACGGTAAAGCACAAGTTCCTCACTATGTATCTCCAGAAGATAAATTAGTATCAACATTATTAGACGTATATCACCGTCAAACAGGATTACCTGCACATGAACAATCAATCGGTGGTGGAACATACGGACGTATCTTTGAACGTGGTGTGGCGTATGGTGCGCTCTTCCCAGAATCAATCGATACAATGCACCAAGCAAATGAATTCTTTGCATTAGAAGATTTATTCAGATCAGCTGCAATTTATGCAGAAGCGATTTACGAATTAATTAAATAAACGTAAGTGATTAGGAGAACGGATTTCCGTTCTCCTTTTTCTTTTAAGATGATGTTTATAAAAAGATGTATCTTACCTTATGAATGTCAAAAATACTTTTTTCTAGAAAAAAACTAAGAAGTTATAACAATTTCGGAGATTTATCTAAAAAAATGGAGTTTATTCAGGATTCCAATCGGTTCAGTTATTGCTTTTTTTCACGAATATCCTATACTGAAATTAATAATAAATATGAACTGTCGATGAGAGTATAAGAATAACGCATAAATTTGATTAGAATCTTGTTGGTTAGGAAGTGAAATGATGGATTATATGAAGAAAATTTTGGAGTGGTTACCACGCAAATACTTAGCACTTATTGCTATTGGTATGTCTTTAACAGCTTTAGACGGTATTATTATTCCTTCTTTTATTTCAGGATTAATAGATGTTTCATCAACTCAAAAAGTTGAGGATTTAGTAAAAATTTCAATCATAGGTATTCTTAGTTATTCGCTTATTCGGCTTGGATTATTTATATGGGAAGATTCTCAACAAAGAATGATAAAGCAATTAACATTAACGCTTAAAGAGAAAATCATTACAGCATTCTTTTATGGAAAGTTTAATCAACAGGAAGTAGAGTCCATAGTGCTTAGTGAATTAAAACTATTAGAGGAACAAGGAATCAAGTCTATCATGGGATTTTTCTATTGCCTCGTATTTGCGTTGGTTACCTTGTTGTATGTATTTGCCATAGATTTAAAGTTAGCAGCACTCTTTATAACGTTATCGTTCTTACCGATATTAGTCCCAAAATTATTTGCTAAATCTATTCGAAAGCATTCAAAGGAATGGGCTGAAGTGAACCAATTAAGTATCTTGCAACAACAAGAATATTTGAAAAGTAAGCCAATCATTAAAAACTTTTTTGTAGAAAAAATCTTCTTGAATAAGTTGATGGGAACATTGAATCAAACAGAAGAAGCCTATTTTCAAATGAATCATGTTCGATTTACATCGAAGTTACTAGCAAATTTACTTTCTGGATTAAGTTCATTTGTGCCGTTAGCTATTGGGGTATATCTCGTTATTGTTGGGGACACTAAGTTAGCCACAGTTATTGCAATTTATTTAGCTAGTGATCGAATTGTTGGTCCTTTACTTAGTGCAATAGATTATTATCAAAGATTTAATTCAATCATTCCTGTGATTGAAAGAGTAGAAAAGTATACAGAGTTTGAATGTGATAATTCTGAAAGTAAATCTAGTATTCGTACAGTATTTCCGATTGAGTTACATCAGTGTAGTGTTCAAATTGATGGAATAACTATACTAGACAAAATTGATTTCGAAATTAATGAGAATGATAGAGTACTGATTATGGGACCATCAGGCTCTGGAAAATCTACACTCTTGGAATTAATATACGGACTCTATATATCTAAAGATGGAGTTCAAAAGTATAATGGAGTTCAGAGACAATTTGTTTCAGGTGATGATTTGAAGAAACACATTGGATTCTTTACTCAGGAATCAAGGATTTTCTATGAGTCGTTAAAATTTAATATTTCTCTAGGAGAAGATTATTCTGATAGTGAAGTTACCGCTGTTATTCAAAAAGTAGGGCTAGGTTACTTAGTCGATAGAATAGGGCTAGATAATGCAGAAGTAAATCTTGATGAATCACTTTCTGGAGGAGAAAAAGCTAGAATCTGTCTAGCACGTCTATTACTTAGAAAATACCAATTGCTGTTACTAGATGAGTTTTCTTCCGCTATTGATGAAGATACAACGATGATGATTAGGAAGCTTCTCATTAATGATAATATTCCATTTGTAGAGATAGCACATAGGGTGCCAAAAGATATCGACTTATACAATAAGCGTTACACTTTGGAGTCTGGTCGATTAATACACTAATCATTTATAAAAAAATCTCTTTGAAACCTTGAAGTTTTTGGTAAATCGCTATAAAACATGCTATACTACTAATGATATTATGTGTGAAAACTGTAAATATATATTTGGAGGCTATAGCATGGGATTTGTAATCTTTCTATTGCTGATTGTGGTACTGGGTGCCGCAGGTTATGCAACAGCAATATTCATGACAAAGAAACAAACTAAAGTAATTGAAGAATTATCAGAGAAAAAGGATAAGTTAATGGCAGTGCCGATTGCGGACACGTTCTATACTTTGAAAAACTTGAATTTAACAGGACAAACAAAGAGAACGTATGAAACATGGCAAGCTACATGGCAAACAATCACACGATTCCGATTCCCTGAAATCGAAGCTGCATTAGTCAGTGCAGAACAATATATCCAAAAATTAAACTTCATCAAAGGAAATCAAGTAACACAACAAGCTGAAAACTTGATTGAAGAAACAAAAGCTGAAGTTGATAAAATTTACTCAGCATTACAAAAATTATTGGATAGTGAAAAACAAAACCGCGCGGAGCTAGACTTATTACAAGAACGCTATGCTTCAATGCGCAAAGACTTATTAGCACATAGTTTCTCATTCGGCGAAGCGCTAGAAACGTTAGAAAAACGTTTAGCTTATTTAGAATTAGACTTCGCGAAATTTAATACATTAACAAACGAAGGCGACCACTTAGAAGCTAAAGAAGTACTTGGACGTATCGAAAACGAAATGAAAGAATTTGAGTCAATCGTTGAACAAGTTCCTCAATTCTTAAAAGAAATCGAAACAGAGTACAATGAACAAGTAGAAGACTTGAAACAAGGATATGCTCGTATGGTCGAAGAGCATTATCAATTCTCTAAAATTTCAATTCCTGAAGAAATTGAAAAGATTGAAAAAACAATTGAAGTGGCACGTGGACATATCGCTGCTACAGAATTAGAAGAAGCTCGTCAACAATTAGATAAAGTGGCTCGTGAAATTGACCAACTTTACGATGTGATGGAAGCTGAAATTGAGGCACGTGAATTTGTATACCGTAACAAAGCTCAAGTTGAAAAACGCTTGAACCAAGTATTACAAAGCAACCGTTATGTGAATATCGAAGTTGACCGTGTTTCTCAAAACTATATCTTGTCAAATAACGAATTCGTTCGTGTACAAGAATTTGCTGAGCAATTAGAAAAAGAACAAGAAGCCGTTCAATACTACAGCAAGGCGATGGAAAATCATCAAGTTCCTTACTCAGTAGTGAAAGAACATTACGAACTCGTTCTCGAAAAATTAAACAGCATTGATGAAGATCAAACCGATTTAGTCAACACATTATCTGATTTACGTAGCCAAGAAAAAGCGATTCGCGACGGATTAGATGTCTTCGAATTAGACTTACGTAATATGAAACGTACGATTGAGAAGTACCACTTACCAGGTCTTCCAAAAGAGTACTTAGAATTGTTCTTTGCAACAAGTAACCGTATTGAGCAATTATGGCAAAAGATGGATCGTGTGAAACTAGATATGAACGAAATTAATGCGGCGAACAACGTAATTGAAGAAGATGTTGAAAAATTAGATATCTTCACAGAACAAATTGTTGATAATGCACAATTAACAGAGTACATGATTCAACACGCGAACCGTTACCGTTTATCACATCCTGAAATCGAAACAGCAATTGGTCGTGCGCTTGACCTATTCAACCACACATTCAAATACGATGAATCATTACAAATTATTGAGTCAGCGTTAGAACAAGTGGAACCAGGTGCAGGTAACCGTGTCCGTCAAAACTATCAATCAGAAAAGAATAATAGCTTATTCTTCTAATAGATAAATGATTAAGCCACGTGGGTGAAAACCCACGTGGCTTTTTTGTTTTCTTTTGAATCATCGTATCATAATCAAGTTTTATGTGTGGAAAATCTATGTTTTTACGGTTCTTCCAGAAGTATACTAAAGATACAAATGAAGGAGGGATTTTATGGATTTTGTATTATGGGGAAGCGTATTTTTAGCGGGCTTATTCTCGTTTTTTTCTCCGTGCGTGCTACCGCTGTTTCCAGTCTATTTTGGTGTTTTAATGAGTGAACAGGACGGACCTCACCTGAAGATTGGGAAATTAGAGATCTATTGGAAGCCAATGATTCGCACGGTCATCTTTATCGCTGGCATTTCAACAGTCTTTTTCTTCTTAGGATTTGCGGCAACTGCATTAGGAAGTCTAATTTACAATCCTTGGTTTAATATCACACTGGGAGTCGTCATTGTGCTATTGGGCTTACACCAAATGGAACTGTTCCATTTACTATTTTTACAAAAACAAAAAACAGTTCAGTTTGAAATCAAAGATAAAAAATCGCTTTGGAGTAGTTACTTATTAGGACTCAGCTTCAGCTTCGGATGGACACCTTGTGTGGGACCAGTACTAAGTGCGGTCCTAACGCTTATCTCCACGCAACAAGCCAGTAGCACTTATGGTATTTTCTTACTTTGCTTATATATATTAGGCTTGGCTATTCCGTTTTTAATCTTATCTGCTGCTTCAACAGTAGCGTTTAAATGGTTTAACCTTGCTAAGAAACGATTATTATTACTTAAAAAAATCGGAGGACTTGTGATTGTTATTATGGGAGCATCGATTATCTTTTCTCAACTGTCACAAGTTTTCCATTAAAAATTAGGAGGAATGAAGATGAAAACAAAATTGATGATTGCATTATTTAGTACAGTGCTTTTAGGCGCTTGTCAAAATTCACAAATGGGCATGGATACTAAAGACATGAAAGAAACCACTGAAATGATGAGCTCGATGAGTGGTGAAAAAATGGATAAAAAGGATAACATGAGTTCAAAAGATGAGAAGATGGACAAACAGATGGGAGAAATGGATGATATGACACAGTCTACCTTTACAACTTTAGATGGAAAAGAAGTTTCACTAGCAGACTATAAAGGAAAAAAAGTTTATATAAAATTCTGGGCTTCATGGTGCCCAATTTGTCTATCTGGACTAGCGGACATCACACAACTTTCTGAAATGCCACCAAAAGATTCAGTGGTCCTTACAGTCATTGCACCTGGTGTGAACCGCGAAAAATCTTTAGAGGACTTCAAAGAATGGTTTATGGGGGTAGACTACCATTCATTACCAGTACTCGTAGATAAAGACGGTCAATTCTTGAAGAAACTTGGAGTCGTGGGATATCCAACCTCAGCATTTATCGATGCCAATGGAAAAGTTGTCAGAGTTCAACCCGGACACGTTTCTAATGACGATATCGTAAAAACGTTAGAAAGCCTATAAGAAAGGAGAATTTCCTATGGATAAAAAATTAGTGGTTACACTCTTTGCCGTTGTCATCATTCTTTTAGGATTGGCTTATTTTGCCAAAGGAAGTACCTTTGCAAAAGATTCAAAAGCTGATGAAATCTCAAATAAGGTGACCAAACTAATTGAAACAGATAGCACTACTGGTGAAATGAATAAGGAAGGTGAAAATATGAAAGAAATATATTTAGCTGGTGGATGTTTTTGGGGATTAGAAGAATACTTTTCCAGATTTAATGGTGTTATTGATGTTGTGAGTGGATACGCAAATGGAAAGGTTGAAACGACCAATTATAAGCTCATTCATGATACAGACCATGCGGAAACGATTCATGTTACTTATGATGCTGATAAGATTTCCCTACGCGAGTTATTATTGTATTACTTTAGAGTCATTGATCCATTTTCTGTGAATAAACAGGGGAATGACACAGGAAGACAATATCGTACAGGTATTTATTATGTTGATGAGGCAGATAGTGCCATTATTCAACAAGTCATGAAGGAAAAAGAAGAATCCTTTGGTAAGAAATTAGCCGTTGAAACTGAACCTTTAAAAAATTTCGTTGTAGCAGAGGATTATCATCAAGATTACTTGAAAAAGAATCCAAATGGATATTGCCACATTGACGTTAAAAAGGCTAATGATCCAGTAATTGATGCAAGTCTTTATCCACTACCTGACGAAGAAACTCTAAAAGCGACACTTACAAAGGAACAATATGCAGTTACTCGTGAAAATAAAACGGAAAGAGCATTTTCAAATGAATATTGGGATAATCATGAACAAGGAATTTATGTAGATGTAGTTACAGGAGAACCGCTCTTTTCTTCCAAAGATAAATTCGATTCTGGCTGCGGCTGGCCAAGTTTTTCAAAACCGATTTCTTCAGAAGTTGTGACCTATCATGAGGATACTAGCTTTAATATGAAACGTGTTGAAGTTCGAAGTAGGGTAGCCGATTCACACCTTGGACATGTTTTTGAAGATGGTCCAAAAGAAAAAGGTGGACTTCGTTTTTGTATCAATAGTGCTTCCATCAAATTCATCCCACTCAATGAGATGGAAGCCAATGGATATGGTTATTTAATAGATTTCGTCAAATAACCACTCAGTGCTTCTCTAAGTTATTCTTCTTTAGAGAAGCACTTTTTTAGTGAAAAATGGATTTAAAACCGTTATAAATAGAAGTATAATGGAGAAAGGAGGGGAATAAGATGTATTCAATCTTAATAGTTGAAGATGAACCAATTATTCGTAGAGGGATTGCTTCCTTAATTGATTTTGAATCACTGGGCATTTCAACGGTTCAGGAAGTAGAAAATGGGGAGCAAGCACTGAAAAAAATACGAGAAGAAGCGCCGGATATTTTACTGACAGATATTAATATGCCAAAAATGGATGGCATTACTCTTGCACAGTTGGTGAGAACAGAATATCCGCAAATGAGAATTATCTTCTTAACGGGGTATGATTATGTAGATTATTTATTATCAGCAGTGAAAATTGGAGTAGAAGATTATATTTTAAAGCCAGTGACGAAATCAGAAATCGAAGCTTTATTGGTAAAAGTTGTAGGCAAACTAAACGAAGAAAAACGCCAACGAGAACTATTGGCATTAGCAAGTGAAGACGAGTCTTCTTCAGGAGCTCTTCATTTCGAAAAGCTAATCTTAGAGCAATTATCGAATCCCAATTTAGCGCTAGGTGAACTTGCAAAGCAATTAGGATTCAGTACGAACTACCTTAGCCTTTTAATCAAAAAAGAACTTGGGATGTCCTTTCAAGAGTACGTGACTCAGCAACGGATTCAAAGAGCAAAGCGTCTCTTATTATCAACTGACATGAAGATCTATGAGGTTGCTTTGGCCGTTGGGATAGAAGATATGAACTATTTCTCTTATCGATTCAAGTCAATTGTCGGCGTTTCCCCTAAAAGTTATAGAAGTGGGGCAAAAATATGAAAAAACAGTCTCTTGCAACAAGATTATTTGCCTATTTAAGTATCATGCTTTTTGCCATGGTCGTTTTAATTGGAAGCTTCTATTTTATAAAGAGTAGCGAAGTTTTTCATCGTGAAGTAGAAGACCATACCATTCATGAGATTGATACCAGCTCCAAATATATCGAACAGTACGTTTCGAATCTAAAATCTACTTCAAGATCTTTATCACAGTCGCAGGCAATTAAGGACTTTGCCAGTCAAAAAACAGCAGAAAATGAAGCGACAATCCATGAATGGCTTGAGACAATGTTGAAGAGTCATCCGGATTTCGTATCGATACGATTGGTGACAAAAGATGGAAGATTAATTACGACCGGGATGGAAGAGGAAATGGTGACTTCAGCGGATATGATGGCCCAAAAATGGTATCAAGATGCTCTAGAGCACTCGAATGTTCCAATCATTCAGTCTATCAAGAATCAAAATAATGAAATCGTGATTTCTATTAGTCAGGAAGTGAAAAGCAACGCAGGAGAAAATCTAGGCGTTATCCGCTTAGATGTGGATTATCACGAACTAGAAAAATATGTGAAAGAACTTTCTCTAGGGGAAAATGGGTATGCCTTTGTCATCCAAAAGGACGGTACACTTATTTATCATCCGGATTCGGAGGCTTTCGAGTCAGTTGATAAGCAAATGTCGGTACAAGAAATATCCAATAGTCCAATGGATTCAATGGTGTCTGAGGATTTTTTTGTCCATAAAAGCCCTATTGAAAATAGCGATTGGATTTTAGTGGGTGTTAGCTCATTTAGTCGGTTTAAAGAAGACTCAGTAAAACTACTTGGGATTGTCAGTGTTGTTGGAGTGCTTAGCTTGCTCATTTGTATGTTAGGTATTTTTACATTGATACGTTATCAATTACTACCTGTTAAAAGACTAGGACAAGTGATGAGACGAGTAGAAGAAGGCGATACGACCATTCGAGCTGAACAAAAAGGAGCTCAAGAATTCCAAGCGCTAGCAGGTACCTTTAATCAGATGCTCGAGAGAATAGAGACTTTAATGAAGGAAGAAAAAGAGCAAGAAGCATTGACCCGCATCTATGAATTAAAGGCGTTAACGAGTCAAATTAATCCGCACTTCTTGTATAATACGTTGGATACCATTATTTGGATGGCAGAGTTTCAAGACCATCAAAAGGTAGTAGACATTACGAAGGCGCTCTCTAATTACTTTAGACTTTCCTTGAATGCTGGAGAAGAAATAGTGACCTTACGTCAAGAAATCGAGCATGTCCGTCAATATCTGTTTATTCAAAAGGAACGATATGGAGATAAATTGGAATATGAGATTGATGAACCTAATGCTATTCCTGATATCAAGCTTCCAAAAATCGTTCTGCAGCCACTCGTAGAAAATGCAATCTATCATGGAATTAAAGAGTCAGAACGCCCTGGAAAAATTACGATTACTGTGTCTAAAAAAGATACTTTTATAGATATTTGTATTGCGGACAATGGGGTAGGAATCAAAGAAAATACAACGAGTACAAAAGAACTTGGTGGAGTTGGTATTAAGAATATCAAAGAACGATTGACGCTCTTTTTCGGAGAAGCTTTTTCGATGGAAATTAAATCTGAGCCTAATGCATATACGAAAGTGTATTTACACCTTCCATTAAAAGAAGAAGGACATGCGAATAGTTGACAAAACTAGGCGCTTTTCGTATACTTCTAAAGGTAAGCAATCGGATTGAGATTTTACTTATTAGAGAGGCTTGTCTGGTGAAAATAGCCATCAAAATCGTGCTCCCGATTGAAAACTTTGTAGAAATACAAACGCCCTTCCAGCGTTATCGGAATTAGAGATGAATGAACAGCTGTTTCATTGTAAGCAAGGTGGTACCGCGGTAGGACGCCCTTGCAGCAATGGGGCAGTTTTTTTATTTACAAAAAGAAGGAGAATGAAGATGAAAAAATTATCAAGTAGCGAAATTCGTCAAATGTACCTTGATTTCTTCCAAGAAAAAGGACATAAGGTTCAACCAAGTGCGAGCTTAATTCCTGTAAACGATCCAACATTACTATGGATTAACTCGGGGGTTGCGACACTTAAGAAATACTTCGATGGAACGGAAACACCAGAAGTTCCACGTATTACAAATGCTCAAAAGAGTATTCGTACAAACGATATCGAAAACGTAGGGCATACAGCTCGTCACCATACATTATTCGAAATGATGGGGAACTTCTCAATCGGGGACTACTTCAAAGAAGAAGTGATTCCATGGGCATGGGAATTCCTAACAAGTGAAAAATGGTTAGGACTTGATCCAAATCGTCTATACGTTACTTACTATCCAGAAGATCCAGAAACAAAAACATTATGGATGGATAAAGTTGGTCTTCCAGAAGATCATATCATTCCAGTAGAAGATAACTTCTGGGATATCGGTGCTGGTCCATGTGGTCCGGATACTGAGATTTTCTACGACCGTGGAGAAAAATATAATAACTTAGCAGAAGATGATCCAGAAAACTATCCTGGAGGAGAAAACGAACGTTACTTAGAAATTTGGAACTTAGTATTCTCTCAATTCAACCATATGCCAGACGGAACTTATCCACCATTACCACATAAGAACGTCGATACGGGGATGGGTCTTGAACGTGTAGTTTCTGTTATCCAAGATACACCAACAAACTTCGAAACAGACTTATTTATGCCAATTATTAAGCAATTAGAAAGCTTAAGCGCTGGTAAGAAATACAATGAATCTAAAGAAACTGATGTATCATTCAAAGTTATCGCTGACCACATTCGTGCGGTAAGCTTTGCAATTGGGGATGGCGCGCTTCCTTCAAACGAAGGTCGTGGATATATCATCCGTCGTTTAATCCGTCGTTCAGTAATGCACGGACAACGTTTAGGAATTCAAGGATCATTCTTAACTAAATTAGTTCCAACGGTTGCTCAAATTATGCACAGCTACTATCCAGAAGTAACTGAAAACATGGAATTCATTCAAAAAGTGATTGCCAACGAAGAGGATCGTTTCCAAGAAACAATTCACGATGGTTTAGCAATCTTAGAAACTATTTTTGCGGATATGAAAGAAGCAAACGAAACAACTCTTTCTGGCGAAAATGCGTTCAAACTATATGATACTTATGGATTCCCATATGAATTAACATTAGAATACGCAAGTGACAATGGTTTCACTGTCGATGAAGAAGGTTTCCAAGCAGAAATGCAAGCACAAAAAGACCGTGCGCGTGCTGCTCGTAATACAGAAACATCAATGAACGTACAATCTGCAGTATTACGTGATATCACTGTAGAGAGTGAATTCGTTGGATATGCTTCAACAACTGAAGAAGGCGTGTTAAAAGCGATTGTTGTAGATGATGAATTAGTTGAATCTGCACATAAAGATGCGCATGCGCAATTAGTATTCGACCGTACACCTTTCTACGCTGAAATGGGTGGACAATTAGCCGACCACGGTACAATCCAAGATGCCAGCGGTACAGTTGTAGCGAATGTCTTACAAGTGAAGAAAGCTCCTAACGGACAACCATTACACACGGTTGAAGTGTTAGGCGACTTACAAGTAAACGCAACTTACACATTAGTGGTTGATGCATCTGAACGTGCGAAAATCATTAAAAACCATACAGCAACTCACTTATTACACCAAGCATTAAAAGATGTTCTAGGAACTCACGCAAACCAAGCAGGTTCTCTTGTAACACCAACTGGTTTACGTTTCGACTTCAGTCACTTCGGACAAGTTACTGCTGAAGAATTAGCTGAAATGGAACGTATCGTAAATGAGAAAATCTGGGCTGGTTTAGAAGTTGTAACGATTGAAACTACACTAGAAGATGCGAAGAGCCGTGGGGCAATGGCACTCTTTGGTGAGAAATACGGCAACTTAGTTCGTATGGTCAACATTGGTGACTGGTCAATCGAACTTTGTGGGGGTATCCACGTTGGAAACACTCAAGAAATCGGATTATTCAAGATTGTTTCTGAATCTGGTATCGGTGCCGGCGTTCGTCGTATCGAAGCTGTTACAAGTAAAGAAGCATTTGACTTATTAAGCCATCACGAAAACTTATTAAAACAAGTAGCTGGTGAAGTTAAAGCCATCCAATTAGATACAGTGGTAGAACGTGTAGCTACTTTAGGTCAAGAATTGAAAGAAGCAAACGGCGAAATTGCGAAACTAAAAGCTAAAATCATGAAAGCTGAAGTCGCAGATGTCTTCAACAATGTAGAAGAAGTAAACGGAACTTCATTCATCACTGTAGCTCTTGAAAATAAAGAGATGGATGAATTACGTCAATTAGCAGATACATGGAGACAAAAAGGTGCGAGCGATATCTTCGTAGTAGGTACTGCTTCTTCTGATAAAGCGAACCTTTTAGTAGCCGTATCTAAAGACGCAAATGCAAAAGGATTAAAAGCAGGCGATATCATTAAGGCAATTGCTCCAGCTATCCAAGGTGGAGGCGGAGGCCGTCCTGATATGGCTCAAGCAGGTGGTAAGAACCCTGCAGGTATTCCACAAGCGTTCGAATTGCTTAAAGAATATTTAGCAAAATAATGTAATGCAAAATGAAACCTTCCATGGGATTTGAAGAGAGTCCTATGGAAGGTTTTTGATTTAAAAGCAAAGGAAAGGCTTTCTAAATGTTAAGAATCGGTAAGTATCAATTGTAGTTTCATCCAAAATCTTGTAGAATAGGTATATATATTGAAATGAGGTGTCGCTATGAGTTCAATAGATGAAACAGTCCTATTTAAATTTAATGAAAAGGACGAAAAAACCGTTCAAGAAACATTAACCATCGTTTATGATGCGTTGAATGAGAAGGGATATAGTTCGATTAATCAAATCGTAGGATATTTGTTATCTGGAGACCCAGCCTATATTCCAAGACATCGTGATGCACGTAACCTAATTCGTCGCCACGAAAGAGATGAGATTTTGGAAGAACTCATTAGACATTATATCCGCTCAACAGGAAGAGATGCCTAGTATGAGATTAATGGGATTAGATGTCGGAAGTAAAACTGTGGGCGTTGCCGTTAGTGATTTAATGGGCTGGACTGCTCAAGGGGTTGAAACAATTCCGATTAATGAGAATGCTTCAGAATTCGGGTTCAAACGTGTTGTCGAGTTAGTGGAAGAGTATGGCGTTGAAAAAATCGTCATCGGTCTTCCAAAGAACATGAATAATACGGAAGGACCACGTGTAGAAGCGTCCCGTCGTTATGGTGCAAGCCTAGAGAAACGACTAGAAATTCCAATCGTCTATCATGACGAAAGACTCACGACGATGCAGGCGGAACGAATGCTTGTCGAAGAGGGTAATGTTTCAAGAAAGAAACGCAAACAAGTCATTGATATGCTAGCTGCAGTCATGATTTTGCAAAACTATTTAGATTTAAATGGAAATCAATAACAAAGGAAAGAGGAAAGAAAATGACAGAACATCACGATCACGATCATGAACATGATCACTTAGAAGGCCACGAAGGTCACGAACATATTACAATCATCGACGAAGAAGGAAATGAAATTTTACACGAAGTATTATTCACGTTCGAATCTGATGACTTCAATAAATCATATGTATTATGCTACCCAGCAGGAATTCCTGAAGGAGAAGAAGTAGAATTACAAGCATTCTCATATGTTGAAGGCGAAGATGGTACTGAAGGTCAATTAAACCCAATCGAAACAGAAGCTGAATGGGATATGGTTGAAGAAGTATTAAACACATTCTTAGCTGAAGAAGATTTATAATCAACAATAGAGCTTGGGGGAAACCTCAAGCTTTTTTTGTTATAAGGGCACTCTTTATGATTGACTTTCTTCATTTTTCAATAAGAATGAGGTATAATAACTACAACTATGGGTATCATTTGATGCCAATTTAAGGGGGAAGACAATGTCTCAAGAAGAACATAAAAAACATTCCTTAATTTCTGATACGGATACGAAACGCGATATTCGTAAAAAGGAAACTTCTATTATCAAAAAGATAATGAAATATTTTATGATTGCACTTTTAGTAATTGTCCTAGTAGGGGGATTCTTTACTTGGAATTACATTAAAGGAGAAACACAACCAGTTGATACAGCTCAAACAGAACTTGTTTCATTTGAAATTGAACAAGGCGCATCTGTTAAAGAAGTATCAAAAGCGCTTGAAGAAGAAGGAATTATCCGTAATTCAAAGCTGTTTAATTTCTATTTGAAATTCAAAAACGTTTCTGGATTTAAATCAGGATTGTACCATGTTTCTAAAAGTATGACGCTCGACGAAATTATCGCGGAACTTTCTGGTCAAGGAAAAGATAAAGATCAAAATGCGACTAAAGTTCTGATTCGTGAAGGGGAACAATTAACAGATATCGCTAAAGAAGTTGAAAAATCAACTAAATACTCTGCCGAAGATTTCATGGCAAAAGTTCAAGACGAAGATTTCTTACGTTATTTAGTTCAAAAATTCCCGAAATTATTGACTCAATCATATAACGGTTACCAAGTAAAATATGTGCTTGAAGGATACTTATTCCCAGCGACATACGATATGAATGACTCAAAAACACTTCAAATGTTAATTACTGAAATGGTTGCTAAAACAGATGAAGTCATGTCGAAATACTACGATAAGATTTTAGCTAGTGACTATACATTGCAAGAAATTATGGCAATGGCTTCTTTAATCGAAAAAGAAGGGTCTAAACTAGAAGATCGTAAGAAAATCTCTAGCGTATTCCATAACCGTATTAAAGAAAATATGAAGCTTCAAACAGACGTATCTGTTCAATACGCGTTAGGCGAACACAAAGAAGCTCTTTCTTTAGAAGATTTAGAAGTAGATTCTCCATATAACTTATATCAAAACTATGGCGTAGGTCCTGGACCATATAACAGCCCAAGTGAGGATGCTATCGTTGCAGCGATGGAACCAGAGAAGACAGATTACTTATACTTCCTAGCAGATATTCATACAAAAGAAATCTACTATGCGAAAACGTATGAGGAACATTTAGAGTTAAAAGCTAAGTATATTGATAATAAGGAGTAGGTCATGGAAAAGAAAAAGCCAATCGTTATCGGAGTTACAGGTGGCTCTGGGAGTGGGAAAACAAGTGTGAGTCGTAAAATTTTGGAGAACTTTCCAGATTTAACGATTTGCAAAATTGATCAAGACTACTATTATAAAGATCAAAGTCATATGCCGTTTGAAGAACGTTTAAAAACGAACTATGACCATCCATTTGCTTTCGATACAGATTTATTAATTGAACATATGAATAAATTAATTAATTTTGAATCGATTGAAGAGCCCGTATATGATTATGAAAATCATACAAGAAGCGATAAAACAATCCATCAAGAGCCAAAAGATGTTATCCTAATCGAAGGAATTCTTATTCTTGAAGATGAACGCTTGCGTGATTTGATGGACATCAAGGTGTATGTAGATACTGACGATGATATTCGTATCATTCGCCGTATTAAACGTGACATGGTAGAACGTGGAAGAACACTCGATTCCATCATCAACCAATATATGTCCGTTGTAAAACCAATGCATCACCAATTTATTGAACCAACGAAAAAATTTGCGGATATTATTATCCCAGAAGGTGGTTCAAACAGAGTGGCGATTGACTTAATGACTACAAAAATAGCTTCAATTTTATCTCATTTAAATTAAATTGTTAACCCCTAGGAAAGCTTATCCTAGGGGCTTTTTATGGGGTTGTGCTCAAAATAAGTAGTTAAAATCCAATTAAATTTTTCTCTAGGGCTTGCAATCTCGGTTATAAAATGTTAAAGTTTTAGCATTGTAGATTGAGATAATCTAAAAAAACGATATAGGGGAGAATCGTATGACTGAAAAAGTATTTCCAATGACGCTTGAAGGGAAAGCAAAACTTGAAGCTGAATTAGAAGAATTAAAAGTCGTTAAACGTAAAGAAATCGTAGAGCGTATCAAAATTGCGCGTAGCTATGGTGACTTATCTGAAAACTCTGAATATGAATCAGCTAAAGATGAGCAAGCATTCGTAGAAGGACGTATTTCAACGTTAGAAAAAATGATTCGTTTTGCGGAAATCATCGATGATAACAATGTAGAAAAAGATGTTGTTTCACTAGGAAGAAAAATTACGTTTATCGAATTACCAGATGGAGACGAAGAAACTTACACAATCGTGGGTAGTGCAGAAGCAAACCCAGTTGAGGGTAAAATTTCAAATGACTCTCCAATTGCCAAAGGAATTATTGGTAAAAAATTAAATGAAGAAGTGGTGATTCCAACACCAGGCGGAGAAATGAAGATCAGAATTATTGATATTCAATCTGCGTAATCGATTCATTTGAATGAAGAGAAGAGCTAGGAAATGTCCTAGCTCTTTTTTGTTGGATTTCATCCTTAAGTCTGATGGATTCATTTTTGATTCATGATAGGATTGAACGTGAGAAGATGGTATACTAATACCTGTAACGGAGGTGAGAAGATGAATAAACTGAAACGAATGCTAATTGTACTATTAATCGGAGTGATTGTCTCCGCTATTGAAATGACTTCAAAATTGGGCCTCTTCATCTTCTTTTCAATTGGGGTCGCCATTACAATGTTCAGTTTTATTGTTTTTAGACGTGTTAAATTTTTAAGAAATAGTGGAATGTGCTTTGGGGCGCTCTTTATCATTTTGCCGCTTCTATCAACTGCTGGTATTTGGCTTGGAATGATTGGGGCATTGCTCCTGTTATTCTTTACTAAAGATACTTTCTCGATTGCTTCTTTCTCAGGAATATTTTCGAAAAAGGGCCGACAAGAGTATATTTTCGTTGACTCTCACGAAGATACACCAACGCCTGGAGAAATCCATCGCTATGATTGGTTTGGAAATCAAGAAGTGGGGAACGAACCGTATGAGTGGAATGATATCAATGCAGGACAGCTTGTTGGGGATACCATTATCGACTTAGGAAATACGATTCTTCCTGCCAAGGAAAATGTGATCGTCATTCGAAAAGGATTTGGCCGTGTTCGAATTCTAGTACCGTACGGGGTAGGAGTGATGATTCACCATCATGCGTTTGGCGGTCAAGTGGAATTTGAGGGACAAACATACGCATTAAGTAATGAATCTATTCAGTTATATAGTTCAGGATACAATCGTAGCACGAAGAAGATTAAGATTTATACAACGATTGTCGCTGGGAAAATTGAGGTGATTGAAGCATGAAGCAACGCCTCGTTAAAAGCTGGATGCTTTATTCAGCGGTTTACAGTTTTGTTAGTACTGTTTTCCTATTCCTATTCCGCAGATGGATTCGCTATGAAATGGTAGAGACGCTAAGTATTCAAGAGATTCTTGGTACGATTACACTATTTTTATTATTGATTCTATTCTTTGGTTTTGTGACTGCTGCGGCGATGTTAATTTTAAATCGTCAAGCAGAGCGTAAAATCGGTGAACAGTTACTCATGATTCAAAAGGCCAAGCATAGACTTGTAAAAGAAGAAGATAGCCCAAATTGGATTATGGAAGCAACAGTTGTAGACTTAAATGATTTCTACGAACAAACGGCTGCACTTTCAGAACGATTAGAAAAATTATCATTAGAAGTACAGCAATTAGGAAGCAAACCGCAATTCTTAGGGACTGAGACAAAAGAACAAGTCATTCAAGAAGAGAGACGCCGTATCGCTCGCGAATTACATGATTCTGTAAGCCAGCAGCTCTTTGCGGCGATGATGATGATTTCTGCCTTAAACGAACGTGCCGACAAGTTTGATGAGAAGGAACAAAAACAATTGAAGATGATTGAACATGTTCTCTCTCAAGCACAATCAGAGATGCGCGCATTGCTTCTTCACTTACGCCCAATTTCACTAGAAAGTAAATCATTGAAATCTGGTATCGAAGGATTACTCATCGAATTACAAACGAAAGTACAAATGAAGATTCATTGGGATATCGAAGACGTGAAACTTCCTGAAGGCGTCGAAGACCATCTCTTCAGAATCGCTCAAGAACTTTTATCGAATACATTGCGTCATTCACACGCAACGACCTTAGAAGTGTATTTACGACAACTAGACTCCACGGTTCTCTTTAAGATAGAGGATAATGGCGTTGGATTTAATAGCGAGGAAATTCTTCCAGGAAGCTATGGAATTAATAATATGAAAGAAAGAGTGCAAGGGCTCGGTGGACAGGTGAGAATTGTGAGCTTCCCAAATCAAGGAACGACAATTGAAATCAAGATTCCGCTCAGTCGTCACATGGAGGATGAACAATGATTAATGTATTACTAGTAGACGATCACGAAATGGTACGACTAGGCGTTTCTTCGTATCTATCGATGCAAGATGACATTGAAGTGATGGATGAAGCCAAGAATGGCCGTGAAGGTGTAGAAAAAGCCCTGTCCTTAAAACCAGATATTATCTTAATGGACCTTGTGATGCCTGAGATGGATGGAATTGAAGCGACAAAGGAAATTCTTGAAAAGTGGCCAGAAGCGAAAATTATCATCTTAACGAGCTTTATTGATGATGAGAAGGTCTTTCCAGCCATCAACGCCGGAGCAAAGAGCTATATCTTAAAAACAGCTTCCGCCTCTCAAATCGCTAAAGCTATCCGAGATACGTATAATGGTGATGGCGTGTTTGAGCCACAAGTCACAGATAAACTTGTGAATCGTATTCAAATGAAACAGCAACATTTCTTACACGAAGATTTAACGCAGCGTGAATTAGAAGTCTTACTCTTAATCGCACAAGGAAAATCCAACCAAGAAATTGCTGATGAGTTGTTTATCACATTGAAGACAGTGAAGACGCACGTATCGAATATTCTTTCAAAATTAGGAGTAGAGGACAGAACGCAAGCAACGATTTATGCGTTCAAGCATCAACTGATTAAAATGTAACGAAAAGCCAATCTTGTTCTTACAAGATTGGCTTTTTTGATGAAAGTAATTTCTATAAAAGTGTGATAGTTCAGTGATTTGTACCTGATTCTGAAAGTAGTTACTAAAAATAAACGTAATATTGAAAATGTTTTCTAAGGTGAGTATACTAAAAATGTAAGGGTTTTACTAAAAATAGAAGGAGGCTGTTTATGAGATTACAAGGTCAATTAATTGTATCATGCCAAGCATTGCCGCATGAACCATTACATAGTGATTATATTATGGCTCGTATGGCAGTTGCTGCACAGGAAGGAGGAGCGAAAGGAATTCGTGCCAATTCAGTGATTGACATCAAAGCGATTAAAGAGGCTGTCGATTTACCAGTTATTGGAATTATTAAACGTGATTATGATGATGCCGACGTCTTTATTACCGCTACGATGAAAGAAATTGACGAATTGATGACAGTGAAACCAGAGATTATTGCTCTGGATGCCACTACATCGACTCGACCAAATGGACAAACGCTTGATGATTTCTATCATGAAATTAGAGCAAAATATCCAGATCAATTATTGATGGCAGACTGTTCTACAGTAGACGAAATGATTCATGCTGATGAACTCGGTTTTGATTTTATCGGAAGTACTTTAGTAGGATATACAAAACAAAGTAAAGGCGACAAAATTGAAGAAAATGACTTTGAAATCTTGAGAACAGTTTTAGAACGAATCAAACATCCACTTATTGCAGAAGGCAATATCGATACACCTGAAAAGGTGAAACGTGTGCTTGAGTTAGGTGCTTATAGTGTCGTTGTAGGTTCAGCGATTACTCGTCCACAACTCATCACAAAAAAATTTGTTGATGCGATTCAACAAGTAGAAAAAGATTAAACATCACTGATTTATAGTTAAGGGGGAAAACCATATGTTTAAAGTCTTACAAAAAATTGGGAAGGCCTTTATGTTGCCGATTGCCATTTTACCGGCAGCTGGTCTTTTATTAGGAATCGGGGGAGCTTTATCTAACCCGGTAACTGTCGCAACTTATCCTGTATTAAATAACGAAGTTTTACAAGCAATCTTTAAAGTAATGAGCCAAGCTGGGGAAGTTATCTTTGCAAATCTATCACTTCTTCTCTGTATGGGTCTCTGTATCGGTTTAGCGAAACGTGACAAAGGAACTGCAGCACTTGCTGGGGTTACTGGTTACTTAGTAATGACTGCTACAATTAAAGCTCTTGTAGGATTATACATGGGTAAAGATGCTTCTATTGATACTGGGGTTATCGGAGCTATCGTAGTAGGGGCAATCGCTGTTTGGTTACATAACCGCTACAACAATATTCAATTACCACAAGTACTTGGATTCTTCGGTGGTAGCCGTTTTGTTCCAATCGTAACTTCATTTGCTTCTATCTTTGTTGGGGCTGTCTTCTTCTTAGTATGGCCACCATTCCAACAATTATTAGTTTCAACTGGTGGATATATCTCACAAGCGGGTCCTATTGGTACATTCTTATATGGATTCTTAATGCGTCTATGTGGTGCAGTCGGATTACACCATATGATTTATCCAATGTTCTGGTATACAGAATTAGGTGGAGTGGAAGTCGTAGCTGGTCAAACAATTGCTGGGGCTCAAAAAATCTTCTTTGCTCAATTAGCAGATCCAAATCACGTAGGTTTATTTACTGAAGGAACTCGTTTCTTCGCTGGTCGTTTCTCAACAATGATGTTCGGTCTTCCAGCAGCCTGCTTAGCAATGTATCACTGTGTACCAAAAGACCGTCGTAAAAAATACGCTGGTTTATTCTTAGGGGTTGCATTAACTTCATTCATTACTGGTATTACAGAACCAATCGAATTCATGTTCTTATTCGTAAGTCCAGTATTATATGTGGTTCACGCATTCCTTGATGGGGTAAGTTTCTTCATCGCAGATATTCTTAATATCTCTATTGGTAATACATTCTCTGGTGGGGTTATCGACTTCACATTATTCGGGGTATTACAAGGTAACGATAAGACAAACTGGTTATTACAAATTCCATTTGGTTTAATCTGGAGTGGTCTATACTATGTAGTATTCAGATGGTTCATTACTCAATTCAACGTAGCAACTCCAGGTCGTTTAGAAGATTCTTTAGAATCAGATGACAAACCAGTTGTTGAAACACGCGATAGCTTGAAACAAGATAGCGTTCGTATTATCGAAGCTCTAGGTGGAGCAGAAAATATCGAAGACGTAGATGCTTGTATCACTCGTTTACGTGTATCTGTTAAAGACGTTGAAAAAGTAAATAAAGCAACGTTGAAAGATATCGGAGCAGTAGATGTTTTAGATGTTAAAGGTGGTATTCAAGCCATTTACGGTGCGAAAGCAATTCTTTACAAGAACAATATTAACGAAATTTTAGGTGTAGACGACTAGTCAGTAAAAACACCTTTTGAGATGGACTGGTCCCAAAGATCGGTCCATCTTTTATTTTTTGAAAAAAGGCAAAATCTTTCCCGGAACCTGTGCTATAATGAAGCTAGCAATGCAAAGGGGAAAAGGTTATGTTGTCATTTGAGAAAAAAGTAGCACCGATGATTGAATCGATTTATGATACGTTGACACCGATTGAAAAAACGATTGCCAAATATTTTCTAGGAGTGATTCCGGAAAATGAATCGTTATCCGCTCAAGAAGTGTCAAAGAGACTCTTCGTTTCGATTCCATCCTTAACACGATTTGCTCAAAAGTGTGGCTATAAAGGATATAGGCAGTTTATTTATGATTATCAAAAAGGGAAGCAAGAAGAGACCAACTTGCATAATGATTTAACCAAGATTGTGTTAGACGATTATGCAGACCTCTTAACCAAATCCTTCTCGCTCATTAATGAAGCACAGCTGATTCATGTCTGCGACATGCTCAGTAAGGCTAAGCGCGTGTATATCTACGGGCAAGGAAGTTCAGGATTAGCAGCGCTAGAGATGAAGTTTCGTTTTATGCGCCTCGGGATGATTTGCGAGGCGATTACGGATCTACATACGATGCTGATGAACCGCGTATTAGTCGATGAAGATTGCCTTGTGATTGGAATTACGGTGTCTGCCAATGAGAGTGTTGTGAATGCCGTGAATATTGCCAAGCAACAAGGAGCCAAAACCGTTCTGATTACCTCTAAGAAGAGTGAAGAGTTGCAACAGGATTGTGACGAATTAGTGCTGATTGCGATGAAGAACGCCTTAGAACAAGGAACGGCAATTACACCGCAATTTCCAGTACTTGTCATTGTCGATATTTTATATAGTTACTACAAGGAAATCGATAAGGAACGCAAACGCTCGATTTTCTCAAATACATTACATGCCATTCAACCAGAATAAGGAGACGATAAAATGTTTGGATTTTTTAAAAAGAATCAAGTAGAAAAAGAAGTGCCAGTATTTGCATTAGCAGGTGGCGAAATTGTTCCCATTACACAAGTGAATGATCCAGTGTTCGCTGGGAAGATGATGGGGGACGGATTTGCGGTCATTCCAGCAAGTGGTGTGATTACTTCTCCAGTAAAAGGGGAAGTCGTAAATGTCTTTCCAACACTTCACGCAGTAGGTATTCAAACTGCTGGTGGGTTAGAAGTGCTTGTGCATATGGGAATTGATACCGTTGAATTAAAAGGGGGACCTTTTGAAACGACAGTAGCAGTTGGCCAAAAGGTAGATGAACATACCGTGTTATCTACAGTGGACCTAGAAGCATTAAAAGAAGCTGGTAAAGATACTGCAATGATGGTTCTATTTACGAATATGGATAAAGTGGAATCTATTGCCGTTGCTACAGAAGGCTTAGTAGAAGGTAAAGCAGAAGTAGGAAAAGTAACGTTAAAAGCTTAATGCAATAAAATAACCTCCGTCCATGATTGGACGGAGGTTTTCGTTTGGTTTAGAAAATACGACTGCGGTATAAGCTAACTACTTTTCCTAAAATCGTACAGTTCGGTAAGATGATAGGATCCATTGTGTCGTTTTCTGGCTCTAGGCGCACATGGTCGCTTTCAAGATAGAATCTCTTACAAGTTGCAGTGTCTTCTTCAGTCATCGCAATGACGATTTCACCGTTTGAGGCTGTTGATTGCTTACGGACAATGACAGAATCACCGTCAAAAATACCCGCATTAATCATACTGTCCCCTTTAATACGAAGCATGAATAAATCATCTGCATCATTTTGTAAATCTGGTGGGATAGGGAAGAAGTCACTTGCTTCTTCTACAGCGAGAATTGGTTCACCGGCTGTTACCACACCAAGCATTGGAATCGCCGTTGATTTAGCGCCGATTGCTTTGAGTCCAGCCATTGTTAATTCAATGGCACGTGGTTTACTTGGGTCACGTTGAATTAAGCCGTTTTTCTCAAGTCTTGATAAGTGACCATGAACGGTTGAAGTCGAAGAAAGCTGAACGGCGTTACAAATTTCACGCACTGTTGGCGGATAACCGTGCTCTTGAACTTCTTTATAAATAAACTGTAATACATCTAATTGTCTAGAATCTTTTAAATTTGTCATCGGAACATCTCCTTCTTTGAGACTAGTGTAACACACTTTGTAAACAGAAATCAAACAAATGTTCGTATGTAATTCAGATTTTTAGGAAAAAATGTCGTCTCGTGCTACACTAGGAGACGAAGCCAAGGAAAGGAATGACAAAAATGTTATCAGAAGAAAAATTAAACCGTATTAATGAATTAGCGAAAAAGAAAAAAGAAGGAAAATTAACTCCAACGGAAGAAAAAGAACAACAACTCTTACGTCAAGAGTATTTGGAAGCTTTTCGTGGAGGCATGCGTAACCACATCGAAGGATTAAAAATCGTCGATGAAGAAGGAAATGACGTGACTCCAGATAAACTAAAAGCGATTCAAAAAGAAAAAGGATTGCATAACCGCGACGCAGAATAGATGAGAGAAGGCTGAAAATTTCAGCCTTTTTATTTTTGCAAAATATGCTAAAACCATGAAAGAAATATGTGTTTTGCAAGGGTTTACTATGTTTTATTTATCATAAAAATAACGGTTGCAAAAGCAGTCTTGGATTAGTAAAATAGAAGAGTAAGTTCCGAAAGGAATCAATATATTTAAGGAGTGATTGTATGTTTGATAAAACCGATCAACTAGCAGTGAATACAATTCGTACACTAAGTATGGATGCGATTCAAGCTGCGAATTCAGGACACCCTGGACTACCAATGGGTGCTGCACCAATGGCTTATGTTCTTTGGTCTAAATATTTGAAAGTAAACCCAAAACGTTCTACTTGGGTCGATCGCGATCGCTTTGTATTATCAGCAGGTCATGGATCTGCAATGTTATATGCTTTATTACATTTATCAGGCTATGACTTATCAATTGAAGATGTGAAAAACTTCCGTCAACTTGGAAGTAAAACACCTGGACACCCAGAAGTACATGACACGGATGGGGTAGATGCAACAACGGGTCCCCTTGGCCAAGGGTTCGCTAATGCTGTTGGGATGGCCATGGCTGAAGCGCACCTAGCTGCAAAATTCAACCGTGAAGGCTACCCAGTAGTTGACCACCACACTTATGTATTATGTGGTGACGGGGACTTAATGGAAGGTATTTCTTATGAGGCAGCATCTTTAGCTGGAACATTGAAATTAAACAAATTAATCGTGTTATACGATTCAAATGACATCTGCTTAGATGGTCCATTAAATAAAGTGTTCACTGAAGACGTGAAGAAACGCTTCAAAGGTTTAGGCTGGAATTATATCCGTGTTGAAGATGGAAATGATTTAGACGAAATCGCTGAAGCTATCGAAGAAGCACAATGCCAAAAAGAAAAACCAACGATTATCGAAGTGAAAACCATCATTGGTTACGGTGCTCCAAACCAAGGAACAAATAAAGTTCACGGAGCTCCTTTAGGACCTGACGGCATTGCTTCTACAAAAGCAAACTACGGATGGGAATATGGCCCATTTGAAGTGCCAGAAGAAGTGCAACACCGTTTCGACAAATTATTAGTGCAAACAGGTGAAAATGACTACAACGAATGGAAAACTTTATTCGACGACTATAAACAAGCTTATCCAGAACTTGCAAAGGAATTCGAAGATAGCTTTGCAGAAAACATCGAAGTCGACTTAGAAAAAGTATTACCTTCATACGAATTTGGTAGCCCAGCAATGGCTTCTCGTGTAACAAGTCAAGCTGCGATTCAAGAATTAGGAAAACACATTCCATTCTTCTGGGGTGGATCTGCGGACCTTTCTTCATCAAACAACACAATGAACAAAGCAGACAGCGACTTCTCACACGAAAATTACGGTGGAAGAAACATCTGGTTTGGGGTTCGTGAATTTGCAATGGGAGCTGCGATGAACGGTATGCTTCTTCATGGTGGTAACCGTGTATACGGAGGTACATTCTTCGTATTCGCAGATTACTTAAAAGCAGCAATGCGTGTTGCGGCAATTTCTCACCTGCCAGCTATTTATGTGTATACACATGACTCTATTGCAGTAGGGGAAGATGGACCAACGCATGAACCAATCGAACAATTGGCTGCGTTCCGTGCAACTCCAAACTTAAACGTGATTCGTCCTGCTGACGGTAACGAAGTGTCTGCTGCTTGGAAAGTGGCTGTAGAAACGAAAGACCGTCCATCAGTACTCGTATTCTCTCGTCAAAACTTACCAGTTCTAGAACACTCACAAGAATTAGCTTATGAAGGGGTAAAACGTGGGGCATATGTGGTTAGCCCTCAAAAATGCGATACTCCTGAAGGTATCTTGATTGCGACAGGTTCTGAAGTAGCTCTTGCCATTGAAGCGCAAAAAGTTCTTGCAGAAGAAGGAATTGATGTATCTGTTGTTTCAATGCCATCCATGAACTTATTTGAAGAACAACCAAAAGAATACCGCGAAGCAGTATTACCAAGCGATGTTCGTAAACGTGTTGCCGTTGAAATGGGCGCAAGTTTCGGATGGGGACAATACGTTGGTTTAGACGGTGCAACTGTGACAATCGACCGCTTCGGTTTATCAGGTAACGGAAATAAAGTCATGGAAACATTAGGTTTCACTGTAGAAAACGTAGTGAATACATTTAAATCTTTATAAAAATAAGTTAAAATAAGAGATTGAAGGTCTGGTATATCAGACTTTCAATCTTTTTTTGTTTTTAGGAGAATGTATGAACGAATTGAAACAAGCATTTAAGATTAGTTTACCCATCTGTTTCGGGTATATCTTTTTAGGGATTGCATTTGCACTCTTGATGTCACAAGAAGGATTTCCTGCTTGGGCTTCTATTTTTTCAAGTGTATTTGTATATGCTGGATCCATGCAATTTGCCCTTGTCTCTTTTATGAGCGCAGGGATGAGCTTTTGGATGATTGCAGTAATGACTTTATTTATTAATGCCAGAATGTTGTTTTACGGCGTTAGCTTTATTGATGAATTTAAAAAGTTAGGGTGGAAGGCATTTTATTTAATCTTCGCCTTGTCAGATGAAACCTTCTCGCTATTAGTGGGGATGAAACAATCGAAGAGAGAAGGCAGTGAACAAGTGATGGTCTATGTCGGGCTGTTGAATCATTGTTATTGGATACTTGGAACGATTATTGGAGTTGTCATCGGTGAATTTCTTCCGTTTTCAACAAAGGGCATCGATTTTTCAATGACGGCACTCTTTGTGGTGATTCTTGTGAACCAATTAAAGAAGGCAGACCGCTATTTTCCATTTATCATTGGGGGAGTGAGTGCGATTTTCTGGTTAATTCTTGTTGGAAAACAATATTTCCTTGTGTGCGCCTTAGCGACAACGATGATTGGATTAATTGCAATCTTCGAACGTGAGAAACTACAAATGAAGGAGGAAGAAAATGAGTAGTACGTATATTTTTCTTGCTCTTGTTACGAGTGGAGCCGTGACTTTCGCGATTCGATTATTCCCATTTCTTGTATTACGCAATGAAACGAATTTATCGAACCGCATGCAGTTTATTTCTGCGGTCCTTCCACAAGCTATCATTACAATTCTAGTTGTTTATTGTCTAAAGGATATTTCGTTTGTAAAAGCACCATTTGGAATTCCAGAAATCATTGCAGTTGCAATCGTAGTGTTGTTGCAATGGTGGAAGGAGAATACACTGCTCAGCATCTTTGTTCCAACGGTCATTTATATGGTCTTATTACAAGTGATGTGAAATTAACATATATGTTAATTTAAGCTATCTAGTGCATGGTTGTATCTAGGTATTTTCTAGCCTTATTTTATGGTAAAATAGAGCTACATTGATTTAGAAAGAGGCACTCTTATGAAATTATTATTCGTTGGCGATGTTGTCGGTTCTCTTGGAAGAGAGATGGTCACACAATACGTCCCAAAATTAAAGAAAAAATATAAACCACAAATCACCGTCATTAATGGGGAAAATGCTGCCCACGGAAAAGGAATTACGGAGAAGATTTATAAGGAGTTATTGCAGGCTGGTGCAGACGTTGTAACGCTTGGGAATCATGCCTTTGATAACAAAGCGATTTTTGATTTCATTGAAGATGCCACAAAAATGGTACGACCGCTCAATTATCCAGCAGGAGTTCCAGGAAAAGGAATCGTTTATGTGAAATGTAACGATAAAGAAGTGGCCGTCATCAACTTGCAAGGCCGTGTATTTATGAATACGCTGGACGATCCTTTTGCCAAAATCACTGAGGCGGTTGAAGAAGCTAGAAAGAGAACGCCGATTATCTTTATCGACTTCCATGCTGAAGTAACGAGTGAAAAGCAAGCATTGTCTTGGTACTTAGACGGGAAAGTATCAGCCGTTGTTGGAACGCATACGCATGTCCCAACAAATGACGCCCGCATTCTTCCACAAGGGACAGCCTTCCTTTGCGATGTGGGAATGACAGGTCCGTATAACGGAATTCTCGGAATGGAACGCGATATTATTATTACGAAATTCCTCAATCAATTACCGGCACGATTTGAAGTGGCTGAAGACGATGAAGGTCAGCTAAGTGCTTGTTTAATTGATATTGATGATAAAACAGGGAAAGCGAAATCGATTCAACCGATTCGTATTACGCCAGATGCACCATTTTTTGAATAAAAAGATTAGAAAGAGAGTCAGAAATGCCACAAAAAACGAAACACACACCGATGATGCAGCAGTATTTTTCGATTAAAGAAAAATATCCTGATTGCTTATTGTTCTATCGACTAGGTGATTTTTATGAATTGTTTTATGATGATGCGATTGAAGCAGCAAGACTTCTCGAAATTACACTAACAAGTCGAAATAAAAATGCAGAGGACCCAATTCCAATGTGTGGGGTTCCTCATCATGCCGCAAAAGAATATATTAAAACGCTGATTGAACTTGGAAAGAAAGTAGCCATTTGTGAGCAGTTGGAAGATCCAAAGCTGACAAAGGGAATGGTGAAGCGAGACGTTGTACAAGTCTTGACGCCAGGGACGTATACAGAATACCAAGCGCAAAATCAAAACCATTATTTAGTGTCGATTTTACCGCTTGTTGGGAAACGATTTGCACTGTCGTATGTGGATGTGTCAACAGGGGAATTGAAAGTGACACAACTCGAAAACTTGGAAGAAGTGCGCAGTGAATGCTCAAGCTTGATGTGTCGTGAAGTTGTTCTTGTCGATAGCGATGTGACAGAAGAACTTCGCCATCTTTTTACAAGCATGCAAATCTTGATTTCAACAATTGAAAAAGATGAAATTAATACCGAAGAATGCACAGACTTAGTCTCAGAACTAGAAGATGAAGCTTCTGTTCGTTGTGTGCAAAACCTACTCAGCTATTTGAAACTCACTCAAAAGAGAAGCTTCTCGCACTTACAAAAGGCGCAATCGTACCAAAGCGAGTTCTATCTCTCAATGAATTATGAGACAAAACGTAACTTAGAATTAACAACGACCATTCGTGCTAACCAAAAACATGGGTCATTGTTCTGGTTCTTAGACGAGACGCAAACGGCGATGGGTGGACGTCTCCTTAAACAATGGCTTGAAAAACCACTTGTACTAGAAGGTGCGATTCAAAAACGCCATGCGCTAGTGGAAACATTGAACCAACATTACTTTGAACGTACAGACTTTATCGAAACATTGAAACGTGTGTATGACTTAGAACGAATTGTTGGGAAAGTGTCCTTTGGAACTGCCAATGCGCGTGACCTCTTGCAACTGAAACAAACACTTGGACAAGTGCCAATCTTTAAATCGATTGTCGATAGTTTGGAATCAGAGGAATGGAGTGCTCTTGGAGAAAACTTATTCGATATTCCTGAGTTATATGATTTAATTGACCGTGCCATCGACGAGGATGCGCCGCTGACGATTTCAGATGGAAATATTATCCGCTCAGGGTATAACGCTACACTCGATACGTATCGCGATACGATGAAACACGGAAAAGAATGGATTGCCGCGCTCCAACAACAAGAACGTGAGCAAACAGGCATCAGTTCATTGAAGATTAGTTTTAACAAGGTGTTTGGTTACTATATCGAAGTCACAAAATCAAATCTATCGAAACTCGATAGTAGCCGCTATGAGCGTAAACAAACGCTGGCGAATGCGGAACGTTTTATTACGCCTGAATTAAAAGAAAAAGAAACGCTGATTTTAGAAGCGGAAGAAAAATCAAGTGCACTCGAATACCAATTATTCGTAGAAGTGCGTGAACAGGTGAAACACTACACCGCTCAGCTGCAACAATTGGCAAAAACTGTCGCAACGATCGACGTCTTGCAAGCCTTCAGTGTGGTGAGCGAACGATACCACTTAGTGAAGCCTACGATTTCGATGAAGAACCGTCGACTCTGGATTGAGGATGGCCGCCATCCTGTTGTTGAAAAGGTCATGGGACAATCAACCTATGTTCCAAACAGCATTTCAATGAGCCCAGACGAGCATATTCTTCTCATTACTGGGCCGAATATGTCTGGTAAATCAACTTACATGAGACAATTGGCGCTCTGTGTGATTTTGGCGCAAATCGGATGTTTTGTACCTGCCAAGAGTGCAACGATTCCTGTCTTCACGAAAATCTTTACGCGTATTGGAGCGGCCGATGATTTAATCTCGGGGCAAAGTACGTTCATGGTAGAGATGATGGAGACAAACCACGCGCTTCGAAATGCAGACGAAACAAGCTTACTATTGTTTGATGAAATCGGACGAGGGACTGCTACGTATGATGGAATGGCACTTGCTGAAGCCATCATCACGTATATTCACGAGCATTTAACAGCGAAAGTATTATTCTCAACGCACTATCACGAGTTAACAAGACTCAGTGAAAAATATGCGGATTTACGCAATGTGCACGTGGGAGCCGTTGAAGAAAATGGCGAAGTGGTCTTCTTGCATAAAGTATTAGAAGGTCCTGCCGATAAGAGTTACGGGATTCATGTGGCGAAGCTTGCTGGACTTCCAACAGAGCTATTGAAAAACGCCAGCACGATTTTAAATCATTTAGAAGCTAAAGGAGCCGCAAGTGACAATAGCACCTACGTGGAACAAGTATCGCTCTTTGAAGAAACAGAGAGCATGCCTGAATGGGTTCACGAGCTAAAAGGATTAAACTTAATGAGTATGACGCCAATGGATGCAATGAACATCCTGTATAAATGGCAGCAAATGGAAAAGGGTGAGTAGTGTATGGGAACAATTAAAGAATTAAGTACATTACTGACAAACCAGATTGCAGCAGGGGAAGTCATTGAACGTCCTTCTTCTGTGGTGAAGGAATTACTCGAAAATGCGATTGACGCTGGCAGTACTCGTATCGAGATTGAAATCGAGGAGAGTGGCCTTCGCAAGATACGCATCCAAGATAATGGAATCGGGATGACGAAAGAGGACGCTCGTATGTCGATTAAACGTCATACAACGAGTAAACTCTATTCGCCAGAACAACTCTTTAGAATTCGTACACTTGGGTTCCGTGGTGAAGCCTTGGCGAGTATTACAGCCGTATCGAAAGTGACGTTGACGACTTCTACCGGTGAAGACAGCGGCGTGGAGTTAAAGATTGAGTCTGGTGAGATTAAAGAAGAGAAGACCGTTCCACCGTTAAAAGGAACAACTTTCCTTGTTGAAGATTTGTTTTATAACACACCAGCCAGATTGAAATTCGTACGAACACTACAGACGGAATTAGCGCATATTACCGATGTGGTGAGTAAGGCGTCTCTTAGTCACCCAGAAATTGCCTTTATTTTAAAAAATGACGGCAATCTGTTATTACAAACTTCTGGAAAAGGTGATTTGCTGCAGGCAGTCGCTGGCAATATCGGACCAGTGAACGCTCGTAAGATGTTACCATTTTATGGAGAAGACGAAGATTTCAAAGTATCTGGATATACTTCCTTACCAGAACTCACACGTTCGAACCGCAATTACTTATCGATTTTCATTAATGGACGACCAATCCGCAATATGGCAATTGCAAAGGCCATTACACTCGGATACGGCTCAACCTTAATGGTGGGACGATTCCCGATTACGATTATTTCGATTGAAATGGACGTGCAACTTGTCGATGTGAACGTGCATCCGACGAAACAAGAAGTTCGAATCAGTAAAGAACAAGAACTCTCACAGGTGATTCAAAAGTCCATTAGAGAGGCGATACAGGGCGTACAACGCATTCCTGAATCGATTGAAGACTTATCCTTCAAACGCAAAGAAAATCGCGTAGAAGCTCCAAAACCAGTCCAACAAAGTTTGGAATGGCAATTGAAGACACCAATTGTGGAATCGCCGCGTGTAGAAACGCCTTCTTATACAGAAAACGTAAGAGAAGAAGTGGAAGTTTTACCAGTCGATGATGCGCCTATTAAAGCGAATAACGCTGTTGAAACTGTCGAACAAGAAGAACTCGTGGATAGCCATGATGACCATGCTGACTACTTGAAGTTGGCTGAGAAAATTGACACTCAACCATTAGAAAAAGAATTCCCAGAATTACATTATTTTGGACAAATGCATGGGACTTACTTATTTGCTCAAAACGAAAAAGGCTTGTATATGATTGACCAACATGCCGCTCAAGAGAGAATCAAATATGAACAGTTCAAAGTGGAGATTGGTCAAGTTGGTAGAGTTAGTCAACCATTGATGGTTCCGATTTTACTAGAGTTCTCGAAGAAGGACAGCGTGAAATTGGAAGAGCGATTACCTCTTGTAGAGGAGTTTGGAATCGAGATGGAGCCATTTGGGCAAAATACATTCCAAATTCAATCGCATCCAGCGTGGATTAAGAAAGGGCAGGAGAAGGCGATTATCGAAGAAATTATCGACTTTATCTTGGCCGACGAGAAGATTACGGTTGCTAAATTAAGAGAAGCTACAGCGATTATGATGAGCTGTAAAGGTTCGATTAAAGCAAACCATCATTTAAGTGAATGGGAAGCACGTCAGTTATTAGTGGATTTAGCCAAATGTAAGAATCCGTATAACTGTCCGCACGGCAGACCCGTACTCGTTCATTTAACGAATAAGGACTTGGAACACCTCTTCAAGAGAATTCAAGATCCACATCAGTCGAAACGACAACAATTTGAATAGGAGAAACCACGATGGAATTTTCAAAAGAAGAACTAAAAAAACGATTAACAGAAATTCAATACGAAGTGACGCAAAACGAAGCCACAGAAAGACCTTTTTCAGGAGAATATGATGATTTCTATGAAGAAGGAATCTATGTAGATATCGTTAGCGGAGAGCCGCTCTTCAGTTCAAAAGATAAATTTGATGCTGGTTGCGGCTGGCCATCATTTTCAAAACCAATTGAAAATACAACGCTAACGGAAAAAGAAGACTTCAAATTGAACCGTAAACGAACAGAAGTGAGAAGTGGTCAAGCCGATTCGCATTTAGGACACGTCTTTGAAGATGGTCCAAAAGAATTAGGTGGACTACGTTATTGCATCAATTCTGCCTCTCTTCGTTTTATCCCAGTTGCGAAGCTGGAAGAAGAGGGATACGGAGAATTTCTACAATATTTTCAATAAAAATCTTAACAAGCCTTATTGAAATGGAAAAACCGAGGAATTTCACCTCGGTTTTTTTGATCCTATCTGACTTTTTATGAATGTTTTATTGCGGAATGAACATAAAAGATGGTAAAATAGAGTACTCGATGTTGAAAATGATCAAAAATCGAGTTGAAATAGTCAAATAAATGTGGTTATGAACGTTTTGGATTAGTAGAAATACGGTCTAAAAACAGGAATATTTCCTAAAGATAATCGAAAACCATCAAAATGATGACCGTTTTAGTAATTCTTCTTGACAGCCGTTGGTGGGTATGGTAAATACTTTGCGGTAAATAAAAGAAGGATTTTTGAAACGCCATTTTCGAATTTCTTTAGAAGCCAAAAATAAGAAGGGAAGACAAATACACATGACACAATTTGATAAACCAGAATACTTAGCAAAAGTGGATGCTTGGTGGCGTGCAGCGAACTACATCTCAGTAGCTCAAATGTACTTAAAGGATAACCCACTTTTACGTCGTCCAATCCAAAAAGAAGACGTTAAACTTCATCCAATCGGACACTGGGGAACAATCGCAGGACAAAACTTTATTTACGCACACTTAAACCGTGCTATTAATAAATATGACATAGATATGTTCTACATTGAAGGACCAGGTCACGGTGGACAAGTAATGGTTTCTAACTCTTACTTAGATGGATCTTACACAGAGTTATACCCACAAATCACTCAAGATGAAGCAGGGTTCAAACAATTATGTAAAATCTTCTCATTCCCTGGAGGAATTGCGTCTCACGCTGCTCCAGAAACTCCTGGTTCAATTCACGAAGGTGGGGAATTAGGTTACTCATTATCACATGCTACAGGTGCAATCTTAGATAATCCAAACGTAATTGCAGCAGCAGTTATCGGTGACGGAGAAGCTGAAACAGGTCCTTTAGCAGCTGGTTGGTTCTCAAATACATTTATCAACCCAGTAAACGATGGTGCCGTTTTACCAATCCTTTACTTAAACGGTGGTAAAATCCACAACCCAACTATTTTAGCTCGTCGTACTGATGAAGAATTAACTCAATTCTTCAACGGTTTAGGATGGGATCCAATCTTTGTTGAAGGAACAGATCCTAAAGAAGTTCACCCATTAATGGCTGCTAAATTAGATGAAGCTATTGAAAAAATTCAAGCAATTCAAAAAGAAGCTCGTTCTAAGAGCGCCGAAGAAGCTACAATGCCACATTGGCCAGTATTAGTAGTACGTACTCCTAAAGGTTGGACAGGTCCAAAAGAATGGAACCACGAACCAATCGAAGGTGGATTCCGTGCTCACCAAGTTCCAATCCCAGTATCTGGTGAAGCTATGGAACACATCGATGCATTAGTTGACTGGTTGAAATCATACCGTCCAGAAGAATTATTCGATGAAAATGGCAAATTAGTAGAAGAAATTGCTGCAATTTCTCCAAAACGCCCACGTCGTATGAGCATGAACCCAATCACTAACGCAGGGGTTGTAAAACCTATGGAAATTACTGATTGGACTAAACATGCAATCGATACATCTAAACCAGGTGCTATCCAAAAACAAGATATGATCGAATTTGGTCGTTTTGCTGCTGACTTAGTGAAAGCAAACCCAGATAACTTCCGTATCTTCGGACCAGACGAAACGAAATCTAACCGTCTAAACGAAGTCTTCAAAGCAACGAACCGTCAATGGGTTGGTCGTCGTGATGAAAGCTACGATGAATGGATTTCACCAGTCGGTCGTGTCATCGACTCTCAATTATCTGAACACCAAGCTGAAGGATTCCTAGAAGGTTATGTATTAACAGGTCGTCACGGATTCTTCGCATCTTACGAATCATTCTTACGTGTAGTTGACTCAATGATCACTCAACACTTCAAATGGTTACGTAAATCTAAAACTCACGCTCCATGGCGTAAAAACTATCCATCATTAAACTTGATTGCAACATCAACAGTGTTCCAACAAGACCACAATGGATATACTCACCAAGATCCAGGTTTATTAACACATTTAGCTGAGAAAAAACCTGAATTCGTTCGTGAATACTTACCAGCGGATACAAACAGCTTGATGGCTGTTATGGCTGAAGCTTTAAGTTCAGAAGATAAAATTAACTTAATCGTTTCTTCAAAACACCCACGTCCACAATTCTACTCTGTAGAAGAAGCTAAAGAATTAGTGAGCGAAGGTTACAAAGTAATTGATTGGGCTTCAACAGTGAAAGAAGGAGAAGAACCAGACGTAGTAATCGCTGCTGCAGGTACTGAACCTAACTTAGAAGCATTAGCAGGTATTTCAATCTTGCACAAACAATTCCCAGAATTGAAGATTCGCTTCATCAACGTAGTAGATATCTTGAAATTACGTTCTCCAAAAGTGGACCCTCGTGGTTTATCTGATGAAGAATTTGATAAATTATTTACTGCTGACAAACCAGTTGTATTCTGCTTCCACGGTTATGAAGGTATGATTCGTGACTTATTCTTCGACCGTCACAACCATAACGTTCATATCCACGGATACCGTGAAAACGGAGATATCACAACTCCATTCGATATGCGTGTATTATCTGAAATGGACCGCTTCCACGTTGCTAAAGACGCTGCAGTTGCTGTATACGGCGACAAAGCTAGCGAATTTGCTGCGAAAATGGACGAAACTGTGGAATTCCACCACAGCTACATCCGTGAACACGGGGAAGATATTCCTGAAGTTGTGAACTGGCAATGGGAAAACGTGAATAAATAATTCATCTAACAGAGTGCCTCAGAAATGAGGCACTCTTTTTGTGCTTAGAAAAAGATATTTTATAAATGATTACTTCGGAACCTTCGGTTTCTTTTATAATCGCTGTAGTGGGGTACCGGTTCGAGCCTGAAGTCTCTCACCTTCAAAGCCTCAAAGTAGGAGTATGGAATAAATTCCTAACTCCTACTAATTCGCATTTGATACGATTCCCCACCACTGCGATTATAGAAACTCGAAGTTCCTTCGTAATCATTTATTTTTTAGTGCAGAAAAATGATCATTTCTAAGGCAACCTGGTAGTGGAGGAGGAAAGGAGAAAGTAATTACTCCAAATCCTTGCGGATTTTTTTATAATAGCTGTAATGTTGTACCGGCTCGAGCCTCTATGAGTCTCTCGCCTTTAAAGCCTCAAAGTATGAGTAAGGAATAAATTCCTAACTCATACTAATTCGCATTTAATACTAGTCACATTACTGCTATTATAAAATCCGCAAGATTTTCCGTAATTAATATATCTGTTGCTTCATCGACTTATATATAATGCATTTTCTAATGCGTAATATTAGAGAAGGTGGAGGGGGAAAAAGGGAGTAAGACAGAAGGAAAAATTGACTCACAGTGCGAGTCAATTTAACTTCGTAGTCTTACCCCCGCAAGGCTGATTAGGATAAAGCAAATCACGAGTGATGAGGCTTTATCCAATCAGCTACTGCGTATAAGTCTATAAGCGAATCTCGTTTGAAATATAATATTAATTATATTTTTGTTAGTGATTTTCAAAAAAATGAAAATATATGGGTTGACTTTCAAGAAAATGTATGTTAATTTATTTTCATCAATTAAATCAAATGGTTATTGAACTGAGGTGCGGATGACAAGAGTACAGGAAACTGGAAAGGGGATTTCGCCGAAACGTGAAAACGTTGGGGGCTGGTCATAATAGGTCAGTCACTGTCATGATATCTGCCCAGATACTCATGAAGTGCAATCAATTACCGGGCAAAAGAATGACTACTTATGACTTTTTATGAGGAATCACGGCTTTTGTTCGTGGTTCCTTTTTTGTGTGTTATGAGTGAACCAGTTTGATAATCGAGAAGGAGAGAAAGAAAAATGAAAAAAATTTTAGGCGCAATTGCAGCTTTAGCAATGACAGTAGGATTAGCAGCGTGTGGTACACCTGTTAGCCAAGGGACAGCAAACCAAAACCAATTAGTGGTTGGGATGGAAGCAGGATACCCACCATTTAACTGGACTCAAAAAGATGACTCAAACGGAGCGGTAAAAATTCAAGGGACAGACCAATACGCTGGCGGTTACGACGTTGAAATCGCAAAACGTGTGGCTAAACAATTAGGAAAAGAATTAGTAATCGTAAAAACTGAGTGGGATGGCTTAACACCAGCGCTTGTTTCAGGTAAAATAGATGCGATCATTGCTGGTATGAGTCCTACAGAAGAACGTAAAGCAACAATCGACTTTACAGATTCTTACTATGATTCACAATTAGTATTAGTGGTTAAAAAAGGTTCTAAATACGCAAACGCTACTTCATTAGCAGATTTTGCTGGTGCGAAAGTAACAGCTCAATTAAACACTTTCCACTACTCAGTGATTGACCAAATTCCAGGCGTTGAAAAACAAGCTGCTATGGATAACTTCCCAGCAATGCGTGTTGCACTTCAAGCAGGAACAATCGACGCTTACGTTTCTGAATTACCAGAAGCAATTTCTGCTCAAGCAGCAAACAGCGATTTCGTAATGGTTAAATTAACAGATGGCTTCAAAGCATCACCAGAAGACACACAAACAGCTGTTGGTGTTAAAAAAGATAGCCCATTAACAAAAGAAATCAACGAAGCATTAAAAACAATCTCTAGCGAAGAACGTCAACAAATCATGCAAGAAGCTATTAAAAATCAGCCAGCTGCAGAGTAGGATGTGAGACATCGCGCTCAGAAATGGACCGTTGGACCGGAACGCCGGAAGGAACGTGAAACGTTCTGCGGACGTTTCGGGAAACGCACGCCATTTCTGCGATGGCGAGCTCAACTTTACAGAACTTTGAGTCTAACAAGACCTAGTTCAACTACAGGCAGTAAGCAAAGCACAAACATAACACACCGCCACCTCGTGTGGCGTATACATACACATTAAATACAGAAAGTAGGAAAATAAATGAGTATTGATTGGATTGTAAAAATCATTCAACAGAACTGGCAAATGTTTTTAACAGGTGCTTGGATTACACTATATATTTCGATTATTGGTACAATTATTGGGACATTAATCGGGATGTTCATCGGATTTGTTAAAACAATTCCACTACCAGAAAAAGGACCTAAACGTATTCTCTTAAAAATTGCAGTTATCATTTTAAACTGCTATACAGAATTCTTCCGTGGAACACCAATGATTGTACAAGCGATGGTAATTTACTACGGAACAGCCTTAATGTTTGGTATCAATTTAGATGTAACATTCGCTGCGATTTTCATCGTATCGATTAACACAGGGGCTTATATGTCAGAAATCGTTCGTGGTGGGATTATTTCTATCGACCAAGGACAATTTGAAGCCAGCCAAGCTATCGGGATGACTCACTGGCAAACAATGCGCTATGTTGTTTTTCCACAAGTACTCCGTAACATCCTTCCAGCAGTAGGGAACGAGTTCGTTATCAACATCAAAGATACTTCTGTATTGAACGTAATTTCAGTTTCAGAATTGTACTTTGCGACAAAAACAGTTGCAGGACAAAACTTCCGTTACTTTGATACATTCTTTGTCACATTAATTTTATACTTCATCATGACATTCACAGTGACTCGTATTTTACGTTACTTCGAGCGTAAATTAGATGGTCCAGATAACTATGAAGTGATTTACTCAGATCCATTGAACTCAAACTCAATGTCAGCAGTCGAAGAAAAAACTAGACAGAAAGGAAATGCATAATGAGCGAAGCAGTAATTTCCATTCAAAACTTAAGTAAAACTTTCGGTACTAATGAAGTTCTTAAAGATATTTCTTTTGAAGTAAAACGAGGGGAAGTAGTAACGATTATCGGTTCAAGTGGTTCTGGTAAATCAACACTTTTACGTTGTGTGAACTTGCTCGAAAAACCAACTTCAGGCGAAATCTACTACGATGGCCAAAATATTCTTGAACATGACAAGAGTATTTACGAATACCGTACTCACGTAGGAATGGTGTTCCAACAGTTTAACTTATTTAACAACTTAAACGTGTTAGAGAACTGTATCGTTGGACCAATGAAAGTGTTGAAAAAATCAAAAGAGGAAGCAGAGAAAATCGCAAAAGAATTCCTTGAAAAAGTAGGAATGGCTGCGTACATTAATGCAAAACCTCGTCAATTATCAGGTGGTCAAAAACAACGTGTAGCTATCGCACGTGCATTATCAATGGAACCAGATGTATTGCTTTTCGACGAACCAACGTCAGCACTTGACCCAGAAATGGTAAACGAAGTGTTAGAAACAATGAAAAGCTTAGCGCACACAGGGCTAACAATGATCGTTGTCACACACGAAATGGGATTTGCCAAAGAAGTCAGCGACCGTGTTGTCTTCATGGATAAAGGGGTTATCGCTGAAGAAGGAACTCCAGAACAAATCTTTGAAAACCCACAAGTAGACCGTACGAAAGAATTCTTAGGACGCGTTCTAAAATAAGCAAAATATGCTATAATGAGCTAAGACAGTTTGTCTTGGCTCTTTTTTTATGCCAGGCAACAGAACCAAGTTTGAAGGAGTAGCATCATGTTTGAAGTACATACAACATCACAAGAGGAGACAATGGCGCTAGGGCAGCGTCTAGGTGACGCGTTATTTGAAAATAGCTGCGTCATTCTAGAAGGAGATTTAGGCGCTGGTAAGACGACTCTTACAAAAGGAATTGCCCTTGGTTTAGGAATCGACCGTGTCATTAAGAGCCCAACGTATACATTGATTCGCGAGTACCGTAAAGGCCGCTTACCGCTATTTCATATGGACATGTATCGTATAGAAGAAAGTGGTGGCGCAAGCGAAGTGGGCCTCGAAGAGTACTTCTACGCGGGTGGTGTGTGCGTCGTTGAATGGGCGCAGTATATCGAAGATGAACTTCCTTCGACATTCCTAAAGGTTCAAATCGATCGGGTTAGAGATGGCGAGTCTGAACGGTTGATTCGTTTAGTCCCACACGGAAAAGAGTACGAAGAATTTATCAACCAATTGGAGGCAACAGATGAGTAAAGAACGAGAAATTACATTTGCACTTCCAGTCAAAGACGATGCTAAAGCGTTATTAGATTATAGTAAAAAAGTAGGTAGTGAAACAGAATTTCTTTCCTTTGGACCAGAAGGATTGAAGTATTCTGTGGCTCAAGAAGAATTATTTATTGATTCGCTCTACGAGAACGAAAACCAATATATGTTACTAGCAAAAGATGGAGACGTGATTATTGCAGTCGGTTCTATCGCCGGTAGCCTGCATCCTAAATTCTCACACCGTGGTGAATTAGGAATTAGCGTATTGAAGTCCTATTGGGGGCAAGGTATTGCGACCGTAATGATGGAAGAAATGCTGGATTGGGTGGTGGAATACTCAACGCTTGGTCGTGTTGAACTCGAGGTAGTAGCCGTGAATAAGAAAGCACGCCGTCTCTATGAAAAATGTGGATTTGAAGAAGAAGGTCGCCTTAAAAACGGCGTAAAAATCGGTGACGGATATGAAGATATCGTCTTGATGGCGAAACAGATCGAACGATAAGGATGAGGTGAAAGAATGAAATTTGGAATTATTGCCGCAATGGAAGAAGAAAAGCGTCTCCTTGAAGAAGAGATGACGATTGAAAAGAGAACAACCGTTGCCAACTGGGATTTTATCGAAGGAACACTTGTCGGAAAGTCGATTGTCCTTGTCCAATCAGGAATCGGAAAAGTCTTGTCTGCACTTGCTGCAGGAATCTTAATCGATCGCTTCGGAGTAGACTTGGTCATTAATACGGGTTCTGCTGGTGGTTTTGCGACAACTCTAGAAATCGGAGATATTGTCATTGGGACAGAACTAGCTTACTGTGATGCCGACGTCACAGCCTTTAATTACGTTTACGGGCAAATGCCGGGCATGCCAGCGCGTTTTGCCATGAATCAAGACTTCTTAACGTCGATTGAACAAGCGATTGCTAAGGTAGATTTAAAGAGCCATACAGGGCTTATCGTTTCTTCAGACAGCTTTATTCATACTCGTGAGCAAAGAACACATATTTTAAAACACTTCCCAGATGTGATGGCTTCGGAGATGGAAGGGGCAGCGATTGCGCAAGCGTGTCACGCATTTGGAGTTCCATTTATCGTGATTCGTGCCATTTCAGATATTCCAGAACGTGGAACGTCTGCGGTTGATTTTGATACCTTTATCGTTCAAGCTGGAAAACGATCAGCTCAAATGGTTCATCAACTATTACAAGAATGGGATGCGTAAGGAAGACTACTTCCTAATAGTTGACGTAATCGTATTAGAATAGTAGTATTAAAAGGATTACGAATAAGGAGAAGAATATGGATTATACTGTATTTTCAACAGAATTTCCGGATGTAAAAGTTTTTTACAACGAACCACTTAAAAATTATACATTTACAAAAACAGGTGGCCGTGCTGCCATTCTGATTTTTCCAAAAGATAAAAAAGAAGCAAGCGCAGTGATGCATTGGCTTCGCGAAAAAGATATTCCGATAACGATTTTAGGAAATGCCTCAAACGTGATTATTAAAGATGGCGGTATTAGCGGTGCGGTGATTATGTTAAACGATATGTCTCATTTAACCGTATCGGATACGCAAATCGTCGCTGAAGGCGGAGTAGCCTTAATTGATGTCTCAAAAGAAGCTGCGAAAAATGGATTAACAGGCTTAGAATTTGCTTGTGGCATTCCAGGAAGTGTCGGCGGAGCAATTTTCATGAACGCTGGAGCATACGGCGGTGAAGTGAGTGAAGTCGTTGAGTACGTGGAAGTGATTACTCCAGATGGGGAATTCAAAACTTACACAAACGAAGACTTAGACTTTAGCTACCGTCATAGCCATGTTCAAAAAACAGGCGATCTTGTGATTGAAGTTGGATTCCGACTAACTAAAGGCGTTCAAGAAGAAATTGACCAAAAAGTAGCGGAATTAACCCATTTACGCCAAAGCAAACAACCGCTTGAGTATCCGTCTTGTGGGAGCGTGTTTAAACGTCCAGAGGGGCATTTTACAGGAAAACTAATCCAAGACGCTGGACTTCAAGGACATCAAATTGGTGGCGTGCAAGTCTCTAAAAAACATGCTGGATTCATGGTGAATATTGATAACGGAACAGCAACAGACTATATGGATTTAATCCGTTATGTTCAAAAAGTGATTTTAGAAAAAGACGGCGTTGCGCTAGAACCAGAAGTACGTATTATTGGAGAAGAGCCAACATCGAAATAGGTAAAGGAGGGGTATTGTGAAAGACGGACTGTTTAAAACAATTCTCTACACCATTATTGGGATTGGAATTATGACAACATTAATGAAATTAACGTCGATTACAACACCATTTGAGGGAGTATATATTCAATTGGCATATGGCTACCTTGCGCTCTTTGCAGGTGTTGCTGGCGCTATTCCAGCGGCCATTGTCGGTTTTACTGGGCATGTATTATTTGATTTAATCTATACGGATCACTTGTGGCTTTCTTGGGCGTTAAGTACAGGTGCATTAGGATTCGTATTTGGATTCGCGATTCGTCGCAACAGCTTACGCCAAGGGGTCTTTTCAAGACACGATATGGTGCGATTTAATGTCGTACAAGCGGCAGTGAATATTGCGATTTTCGGATTGATTGCGCCAACGCTTGATGTATTGTTCTATCAACACTCCACAACGATTGTATTTACGCAAGGATGGATTGCAAGTATCATCAACTTATTAACAGTAGCTGTGTTTGGAACGATTACGTTGAAACTCTACGCGAACTATAAATTGAAACAAAATAAACAGTAAAAATGCGAAATCCCGAAATTCACTTTGAAGTGCCCCCTGTCAAGTAGACAGGAAAATAATTAAAGTGTATGACGAGTTCTTATGAACTCGTCTTTTTATTTATGCTGGGATTTTT
>CAUQUY010000002.1:0-73019 GCA_963521405.1 uncultured Streptococcus sp. | reverse complement strand
AGACTGAGGAGTTGAGATTTCTTCGTTGTTGGATTAACTGTCAGTAATAGCATTGTATCTGAGCGACCGTCTTCTTCCTCACGTCCATATGCTCCATTATCAATCCCCAACAATAGAATGTTAATCGGTTTTGCGTTTTTTATGATATCATCAACTTCTTTTTCAGTACGGTTTCCAACATCTTGAGTGATTGTGTTAATCGTATGGTTAATTCGACTTGCATAATAAGTTCCTGCTACTGCAATAATAGCGAGTAGAAGGATTAAAATAAAACCAATACGTCCACGTTTCTTTTTCTTTTCTTGACGTCTCCCTTTTCGGGTCCATTCATTTGATTCGTTCATATTTACACTCCAATACTTTTAAGGGTTTTGTTTTTGTGTAGGCTGAGTTGGTGCAACAGGCGCTTGCGTTGTAGGAGCTGATCGTGTTGGTTGTACAGGCTGTGGTTGCTCTGGAGCAGCCGTCACTTGTGGCGTCTGTGTTGCTGGTGCAGTTGGTGTCACCGCACTACTTCCGCCACCATTATTAGATGGATTTGTCGGTGCAACATAGTCGTCATCATCATTACTGTTGTTATTATTATTGTAACTATCGTTATAATTTGGCGTTACATTTGGTTCTACGTAAGTGTCCCCTTGTTCTTGTACACCTGAATTGTTTTGAGGAGCATTTTGCTCGATATTCACTGATGACTGTGTTTCTTTCGTTTCAATATGTTTTAATTCAGTAATCTCTTCTAAATCAAGTGACTTTCTGATGACATTCGAAACGCGAATCTTCTCAGCTTCTGGAATGACAAAATAATAAACGCCATTAATCATCGCTCCATCCCCATTAATCGTATCCGATTCGAAATGTTGTAGCGCTTCTTTATGCGTTTGTGCTATTTGGAATAATTTTTCTACTGTAAAGTTTGTTTTTACTGAATTCTCTAATGTTTTAAGAATTTCTTCGTATTTCGTCACAGAACCTAACGTTAATAATTTTTCAACAAGCTTTTGAATGACATATTGTTGACGTTTTTGACGACCTGTATCACCTTCTGGGTCATCATAACGCATACGTGCATATCGAAGGGCCGCTTCCCCGTCCACATGACGTGTGACACCTTCAGTAAATGACTCATCTTCATACGTAAATGTTAATGCTGGCGTAATCTCTAATCCACCCACTGCATCAACAAGGCCCATTAAGCCCTGCATATCTACAGTTACATAGTAGTCAATCGGAACATTCAGCATATTTTGTACACTATTAATTGAGAATTGTTCTTTTCCAAACGCATAAGCATGGTTAATTTTATCAAAAGTACCATATCCAATGATTTCTGTATATGAATCACGAGGGATACTAATCATCGTTGTCTTCTTAAGTTTTGGATTTACCGTTACAAGAAGCATCGTGTCCGAACGACCTACTTCGGTATCACGGCCATAAGCACCATTATCAATCCCTAAAAGAAGAACCGAAAAACTGCTGTCATCTGTTAATTCTTTATCACGTAATTGCACGGTTTCCACCTTTTGATGGATGGCATCTTCTGCTTTAGAAATTCGACTCCATGCATAAGCTGCTACGGCAATCATTACCGCAACAATTGCTAGCAATACTGTATAAACTATTTTTCTTCTTTTCTGATTTTTTCTTTGCTTTATTCTATTTGAAATTTTTTCTTTATTTACTCTCATTCATTCCACTCCAATAACTATACAATCAGCTTATTATACCACAGATTAAACTTGAACTCATGAGTATTTATAGGAATTTTAAGATTTATCTTCTGAGTTAAAATACTCTTTTTTAAATTCAAATCCAAAGATCCATCCTTTAATCGTTCCAATACCATAAGCGAAATGAATCGCGATCATAATAAACGGAATTAACAGTAATGTATGATTATATTTTTGCTTTGAAATTTCAAAGATGGATAACCCTAGGACTGCTAATAAATAGAGTCCAACCACTGTTAATAATGGCGCGAAGCTGATTGGCGTTACCATCATTAATACGAGTAAAGTCGCCACGAATACGCCGGGACCGAAATGGAATAAAGATAAGCAATCATGGCAAACATGAGAGGTTAAACCAATCCAATAGCCATTCGCAAATTTTTGTTGAATCATCTTTGTAAAAGTTGGGCGAATATATTGGAAGGACTCAATTGAAGTATCGTACCAAATTTTAAATCCGTTTTTACGAATACGGTAGTGATACTCATTATCTTCTGTACGTGTTAATTTTTCGTCAAAATAACCAACTGTATCGACGACATCTTTGTGATACATTCCTTGGAAGACAGAATCGACATAGCAACTAGTATCCCCTTTTCTGTAGTTCGCGATACTACTTCCGAGAGCAGATTCTTCAACGATATGTAATGTTTTTGAAAAGTCATCTTCTGCTTGGACGATAGTAGGTCTTTTCCCACCACAAACTTTTTGCCCAGATTCAATTACTCTTACATTGGCTTCGATAAAGTTTGTAGGAATTTGAGAGTGTGCATCTACTTTTAGGAAACACTCTCCGTCTGAATTTTTAAACCCTAAATTCAATCCTGTATTTAAAGTCTTTCTCGGATTATCAAGAATCTTCACACCATAAAATAAATGCTCATTTTCTGCTTTAAATTGTTCCATTAAGGCACGAGTATGGTCAGTGGACATAGCATTCACTAATACTACTTCAATATTTTTTAATGGGTACGTTTGATTTTTTAAGCTTTCAAAAATTTCAGGTAAGTAATCTTGCTCATTATAGGCACTAATATTTACGGAAACTAACATTTTTCCACCTCTTTTTATAAGATAAAAGGATTGAGATAACTATCCCAATCCTTTTCATTTTATTTCTTTTTATTCGCAATATCAATCAATTCATCGTGTAATTGTTGGTCCGTGTAGCTTTCAAAATTTTCAATAAAATTATACACACGATTTATTTTAGAATTGTCCGCAATTCCAATATGAATCTTAGGAAAGACTTGTTTTGGATTTACTTCCCCTTCGTTCAGTAACTCTTCATACATCTTCTCACCTGGACGTAATCCTGTAAATTTAATCTCAATATCACCTTCATCATATCCTGAAAGACGAATTAAGTTCTTCGCTAAGTCCACAATCTTCACTGGTTGACCCATATCGAGTACGAAGATTTCTCCGCCTCGAGCAAGTGAACCTGCTTGGATTACTAATTGAGCAGCTTCCGGAATCGTCATAAAGTAACGTACGATATCCGGGTGAGTCACTGTAATTGGTCCCCCTTCAGCAATTTGCTTCTTGAAGAGCGGAATGACTGACCCACGTGACCCTAATACATTCCCGAAACGGACCGCAACGAATTTTGTATACTCGCTACGTGTTGCCATATCTTGCACAATCATTTCACACAGACGTTTTGTAGCACCCATAATATTTGGTGGGTTAACCGCCTTATCAGTTGATACCATTACGAACGCTTTTACACGTGCATGGCTTGCTGCTTCAGCAACATTTCTTGTCCCAAGAATATTGTTCTTCACTGCTTCACGAGGGTTCAATTCCATTAAAGGTACATGTTTATGTGCTGCAGCATGGTAAACCACATCTGGTTTGTATTTATCCATCACTTCAAAGATACGTTTGCGGTCTTGCACATCGGCAATCACTGGTGTAATCGTGAAGTGTTGAGAATATTTACCAACTAATTCCATATTCAGTTGATAAATACTATTTTCACCATGCCCTAAAATAATGATTTCTTTTGGTTTGAATTTAGCCACTTGACGGCAAATTTCTGAACCGATTGAACCACCTGCACCCGTAACAAGAATCTTCTTGCCACGAAGTTGTTTTTCTATCATCGTTTGATCCAAATGAACTGGATCACGACCTAATAAGTCTTCAATTTCAACATTTCGTAGTTGTTGTACGTGTAAGTTCCCACTCATGACATCATCAATATTTGGTAAGATTACACATTCAGCACCCGTCTTACGGGCAACATCGTACACTTCATTTAATTTCTTGATTGGAAGTGATGGCATCGCAATAACGACTTTAGTAATCCCCATCGTATCTACAATGCGTTCGATATCTTTGATAGCTCCTAAAATACGAACTCCATAAATATCTTTTCGTAGTTTATCTGGGTCATCATCGACAAAGGCAATTGGATCCATACGCATTGCTGGGTGCATCAGCATTTGACGAACTAATAACGTTCCAGCAGCTCCCGCACCAACAATTAGTGTTGGTTTTGCATTTTCCATAATGCTACTATCCGCAAAGAACTCACGGAAGACACGCATTGATAAACGTACTCCACCGATTGAAATCACTAGTAATAACCAGCAGACAATTAGGAATTGCCATGTTATTTTCGTATCGAAGAAAGCAAGCCCTGAAATTGTTGAAACGATGACAGTTGCTGACACACATTTTACGACAGTAATAACTTCATAAACACTTGCGTATTCCCAATCTCTCCAATAAAGATTGAAGAAATATGAGAAAACATAATAGGCTACTAACGATAAAATCGCTGTAATCGTTAATCCGTGAATATTTCGGATTAACCCTTCTGTTACTAATCGAAATCCTAAAAATACTGATCCAACAACAAGTAGCGAGTCAACGATGAATAATAATAAAATTTTTAATCGATTATTCATTTAAATATCCTCTCCTGACTATCCAAGTACTTCTTGAATCACTTCTAAATAATTTTGAATAATGTAATCCACATCTTCATCGCTAAGTAATCCATGCAATGGTAAAGTTACTTCATTTTCGAAGAAGCGGTAAGCATTTGGATAATCTTCCATACGGAATCCCATGTTTTGGTAAGCCGTTAATAATGGAAGTGGTTTGTAGTGAACGTTACATGAAACGCCACGTTCCGCCATTTTTGTAATAATTTCTCCACGTTGATCATAGCTTGCGCCTTGAACACGAGTGATATATAAGTGACGTGAAGATTCATAATCTTTACCTTCGTGAGGTAAAACTTGGATACGTTTATCCACAGATAATCCTTTATCAAGGCGACGTACAATTTCTTTTCTACGTTCCAATAATTGTGGGTAACGTTCTAATTGCGCTAAACCAATCGCAGCCATAATATCAGGCATATTGCATTTGAACCCAGGAATGACAATATCGTATTCCCAAGAACCTGGTTTAATTTTTGCTAAAGCATCTTTTGTTTGTCCGTGTAATGAATATACTTGGAACTCTTTATACATTGCTTCAGAATCCAATTCGTTTGCTGGATTCCATGTAATACATCCACCTTCTGCAGTTGTTAAGTTCTTAACGGCATGGAATGAGAATGATGCAAAGTCCGCTAATTTAGCAACAGAAACTCCGTCACGAGTTGTTCCAATCGCATGTGCGCAGTCAGAAACAACAATAATACGGTTAAAGTAACGTTGTAAGTTTGTAGATGGTTGGAATAACCCACGTTTCGATTCCACTACTTCAAAAATACGACGGTAGTCACATGGTACTCCTGCTAATTCAACAGGAATCACCACTTTTGTTTTTTCAGTGATGGCTTCAGCTAAAGCATCATAGTTCATTTCAAAATGGTCTTCTTGAATATCCACCATAACAGGCGTTGCTCCAACGTGTTCAATGACACTACATGAAGCAGTGTACGTATATGCAGGAACGATGACTTCGTCTCCAGGTCCAACACCTAACACACGTAATGCTAATTCTAAAGCAGCAGTCGCTGAGTTTAAGCACACCACTTTTTCAGTGCCTAAATACTCTGCTAATTGGCGTTCAAATTCTTTTGTTTTTGGCCCTGTTGTAATCCAACCAGATTGTAATACTTCGACTACATTGTTGATTTCCTTTTCTGTAATATCTGGTGGTGAGAATGGAATATTTCTAACTTTCATGTTGGTTCCTCCAAGTTATTTTAAGACTGCAATCACAGTTTTTACCATGACCGCAATATCATTTTTTAAACTACATTTTTTTAAATAATCAATATTGTATTGCATTTTTTCTGGCAAGATATGTTCGATATAAGCCTCATCTACTGTTAAGCCTTGCTTTGTCCACTCTGCAATCTTTTCTGCTTCATGTCTAAATTCAATCGCTGCAATAGATGTTACTCCGGCAGGAAGTAATAAGGTTGTCTGCATTTCTGGTGTATATGCATCTACATATTTTTGCACTTCTGGTCTTGCCCCTACAAAAGACATATCTCCAATCAATACATTGAGTAGCTGAGCTACTTCATCTAACCGATAATTACGTACACGACGTCCCACTTTTGTAATACGCGGGTCATGGTCTTGTGTAACCAGTGGCCCTACTTTGTCTGCATCTAAAACCATCGATCTAAACTTAAAAATTTTAAATTTGCGCCCATTTGTTGTCACGCGTTCCTGTCTATAAAATACAGGCCCTCCATCTTCTAATTTGATGGCAATCGCAATAATTAAAAACACAATCGATAATGGTGCTAGTAGTAATAGAGATACTACAATATCAAAAATTCGTTTTGAAATTAAATATCCTTTTCGCTGTCGAAGTTCCTTCTGAGTTTTGATTACGAGTTCGTTTCTCATAAATTCTGGCAATGAAATATTCTCGTTCATAAAATCTCCTTTCATGCCTAGATAACCTTCCCTATTATACCACATTTTTTCAAATTGCGGTAAATTTCTATATAAATCATCCAATTATTTTAGTGGTAGAAAGGTCAATAAAATAAACCAATCTACACGACTGGCAGATTGGTTTATCTCTCTTTTTGAAGATTTACTATTGAATAATATTACTGTCCAATAAGGACTGCCAAATTTCAAGCGCCAACTCTTCTTTCGAACTCTCTGAAAGCAGGAATTGTTTCCCATCTTTAGTAAGAATTGTAACTTGATGGTTATCCGCATTAAATCCTATCTTCGAACTTGAAACATCGTTAGCGATAATCGCATCGGCTTTTTTCTTTTCTAATTTTGCTGCAGCATATTCTAATACTCTTTCAGTCTCTGCCGCAAACCCAATGACAACTTGTCCTTCTTTTTTAGAATGTCCAAGCCCTTTTAGGATATCTGGATTCTCCACCAACTCTAGTTTCAACCCTGATTCATTTTGTTGCTTTTTAATCTTTTGTTCTGATTGATTAGCTACATAGTAGTCAGACACTGCAGCTACCATCACCGCTACATCCATTGTTGGGAAGTAAGATGTGACCACCTCTTCCGTCTCACGCGCTGACTCTACATAAGTGACCTCTACTCCAAATGGAACTGTCAATTGTTTTGTCGTTGAAACTAATTGCACCTTAGCCCCTAAGATGGACGCAGCCTTTGCAAGTGCATAGCCCATTTTCCCAGAAGAATCATTGGAGATATAACGAACTGGATCGATGCGCTCTTTTGTTCCACCAGCAGTGATTAAAATCGTTTTCCCTTCTAAAGGAGACTTGTATTCTCTTCTGCTCTCGAAAAACGTCACTTGTTCGAAGATTTCTTCTGGTTCAGGAAGGCGTCCTTTCCCATTATATCCTTCAGCTAAAAATCCTGTCGCTGGTTCAATGATCACTTTTCCATCTGCTTTAAGCTTTGCCACATTACGAACGGTTGCAGGATTTTCCCACATATGCTCATTCATCGCAGGTGCTACATAAATCGGAGCCGTTATTGCTAACAATGTGCTTGTTACAAAGTTATCGGCGATTCCATTGGCCAATTTCGCAATTGTATTAGCTGTTGCTGGAACGACAACTGCCACATCGGTTTTATCGGCTAAATGAATATGTTGAACACGATCTGCTTCGTCTTCGTCAAACGTATCGGTATGCACTTTATTTTTCGTTAACACTTGAAACGTTAGTGGCGTAACGAATTCACACGCACTCTTTGTCATCGCAACTTCCACATTTGCCCCTGCTTTTACAAACAAGCGAACAAGTGTAGCTGCTTTAAACGCGGCGATTCCACCTGTAACAAAGACCGTTACGTTTTTACCTTCCCACATAAACTATCCTCTTTTCTTAGAAATCTTAACTAAAATTGAAGCGATAATTGGAGTCATTACAGTTGCAACCAATGCTTCCGCAATACCGTTTGTCATAACAACGCTCATTAAGAAGAGCGGTAATTCTGCAACGGTTTTTCCTGTTAATTCTGCATATTGATTTCCCATCAATAAATAAATTAACCCTAAAACAAATACAGTATTCATAATACTTCCAAGGAAACCAGACACTGCCATTCTAAGTTGGTCGGACGCAATAAGTTTAGTTGTCTTATGATAAAATAACGCAACAAGTCCCCCCATCACTAAACGTGGAAGTACTGAAATCAATGGGTTCGTAAAAATTAACAAGCTAATCGGGCTCCCTGAAGTAAAGGCGCGGAAGAACGAACACATCCCCCACGTAAAGCCTAATAGGAAACCAGCTTGCGGACCTAGTACAATCCCACCAACAATAACCGTAATATGAATAATCGTAATATCTAAAATCACTAACGGTAAGTTCCCTAAAAATGGAACAAAACTTTGTAAAATAATCATCGCGATAAACATCGCACTTAATACCATTTGAAAAGTTCTTTGTCTTTTCATATCTTCACCTCGAGTCTTAATGACTGTATTATACTAATCTTTGTCATTTTAATCAACGTAAAAAAACTGAAAAAGCTAGGAAAGTCACACCTTCCTAGCAATACTGTTGTTTTTTTAGAATGCGTTATAAATAAATTCTGTTGCATTTGTAAAGTCTGTAAAAATAACATATAACAATATACTCGTAATTAGGATATAAAAGAGGAGTGTCCACCCTAAAAATGTATCACACTTACGAATTAATTTTAGAAATTTATCTTTCATCATCCATTCCCCTTCATTTCTTCTACGAATCGTAGTATATCATATTCTTCACACCGTGAACATACTCAGAACCGTACAATTTCGGGATTTAATACTTTTTTAGAATTTTTGACATCAAAAAACACCCAAGGTTTCCCTCAGGTGCTCAGGCTATCTATTGTTTAGATTTTAGATACAGCTTCTTCAACTAATGCTTCAACTTCTTCTACAGTTGCACATTCGTTAATTGCTTTATCTGCTAATGCTTGCATATCGCTTAATGTTAATTTAGCAATTAAGCTACGTGTTTTTAGAACACTTGATGCAGACATTGAGAACTCGTCTAATCCAAGACCTACTAATAGAGGCACAGCCGTTTGATCTCCAGCCATTTCCCCACACATTCCAGCCCATTTGCCTTCTTTGTGTGCTGAATCAATTACGTGTTTGATTAACGTTAAAATTGATGGGTTGTATGGTTGGTATAAGTATGAAACGCGTTCGTTCATACGGTCAGCAGCCATTGTGTATTGGATTAAGTCGTTCGTTCCGATACTGAAGAAGTCCACTTCTTTAGCGAATTGGTGAGCTAAAACTGCTGCTGCAGGAATTTCAATCATGATACCTACTTGGATATCATCGCTGACTGCAACACCTTCTGCGATTAATTTAGCTTTTTCCTCTTCTAATAATGCTTTAGCGCCACGGAAATCATTTAATGTCGCAATCATTGGGAACATGATACGTAATTTACCATATACAGAAGCACGTAATAACGCACGTAATTGTGTACGGAACATTTCAGGTTCGTTTAATGAGATACGAATTGCACGATATCCTAAGAATGGGTTCATTTCGTGTGGTAATGGTAAGTATGGTAACTCTTTATCCCCACCGATATCCATTGTACGAACGACAACAGGTTTTCCATTCATGCCTTCTAGAACAGCTTTGTAAGCTTCAAATTGATCTTCTTCTGTTGGCATTTCGTGAGAATCCATGTATAAGAATTCTGTACGGTATAAACCAACACCTTCTGCACCATTGTTTACAACACCTTCTAGGTCTTTAGGTGTACCAATGTTTGCAGCCAATTCAACTTGATGGCCATCTTTAGTGTAAGTTTTTGAGTCTTTTAATTTTTCCCATTCAGCTTGTTGAGCTGCAAATGCTTCTGCTTTAGCACGGTATTCAGCAATCACTTCTTCAGATGGGTTAAGGAATACATCCCCTGATAAACCATCCACGATAATGATATCTCCGTCTTTAGCAATTGAAGTCACTTCTTTAGTACCAACGATTGCTGGAATTTCTAAAGAACGAGCCATAATAGCTGAATGAGAAGTACGTCCACCAATATCAGTAACGAAAGCTTTTACGTATTGGCGATTTAATTGAGCTGTATCACTCGGTGTTAAATCGGCAGCTACGATAATCACTTCATCTTTGATAGTTGCTGGGCTAGGAATTTTAACGCCTAATAAATGAGCTAAGATACGTTTTGATACGTCACGAATGTCCGCAGCACGTTCTTGCATATAAGGGTTATCTTCCATTCCTGCAAAAATAGAAATAAACATATCTGTTACTTCTTTTAATGCAGATTCCGCATTCACTTTGTTAGATGTAATGCTATCTTTTACTTGTCCAATTAATTCTGGATCGCTTAAAACCATTAAGTGAGCATCGAATACTTGCGCTTCTTCTTCACCTAAGTTTTTCAAAGCAGTCTCTTTGATTAATTCGACATCTTTTATTGACGCTGCTAATGCATCATCCAAGCGTGAAACTTCTTTTTCTGAATCTTCAACAGTTACTTTTGTGACTGTTAAATCAGGTTCAGTCAAAGTATATACTTTGGCAATTGCGATGCCATCACTAGCAGCAATCCCTTGTAATGTTGGTTTCATATTATTCAGCTAATCCTTCTTTTTTCATTGTTTCGTCAATTCCTGCTAATGCTTCTGCTTCGTCAGCACCTTCAGCAGTGATCACTACGTCAGCACCTTGGCCAACACCTAATGACATAACGCCCATGATTGATTTTAAGTTAACAGATTTTCCTTTGTATTCTAATTGGATATCTGAACTATATTTGCTTGCTGTTTGAACTAATAAAGTTGCTGGGCGAGCGTGGATCCCTGTTTCTGCGATTACATGATATTCTTTCTTTTCCATATTGAAAGTCTCCTTTGAAAGTAAATTTTTGTTAAGAAATGTACGTTCGAGAGCATGTAAGCCTCAAAAATACAACCCTTTCAATTAATAAGATTACCATTTTTTGAGAGATTTAACAACTATTTAAATACATTTTTTAAAAGCACTTTCATCACAATCCCTATCACACTTACAAAAAAATCTCTTGATTGAAAATTCTTTAAAATTTAATAACTTTTCTTAAATTTGTAGGTGAAAATGAAGCAAAAAAAATGTATAATGATTTCAAGGAATTTTTCAGAAGGAGGCTGTGTCTATGAAACTTATCGATATTACTAATTCTCACTCGCAACTTGTCAATGAACAGTTAGCAAATACAGATGCGTACTTTATCAAGGTATATTCACTTGGTCAAACAACTGTTTTCTATGCTGACGCTGCCACTCACCGTGATATTGTAATCTTAAACAGAAAAAGACGTATTAAAGATGTTGAAATTGAATTCGTCGTTCATCGCCTATTCCATATGGAACCAGAAGGGCTGGATATTATTCATGCTGATAACTTTGTTGAAATCAGCATTCCCGTGGAGAAGAAACGACCTACGTTCAATTAATATAGATAAACTGAAACCGGCAACGAGTACAATTTCGTTGGCGGTCTTTTTATTTTTGAAGCGAAAAAAGACCATATATGGTCTTTTTATAAAAAAAGTAGATCATTACCATATATGGTAATGGTCTACTTTGAATTAAATTCCAACCATGTCTAAATAGAGACGATGTGAATAACTATCTGTCATTCCTGAAATGAAGTCCGTCGCTAATAGAAGGCGTAAGTATAATTTTTCAACTTCACTTTTTCCTTCTGCAAAGTAATGATATGAACGTTTTTGGCTTTCAGAAATAATGCCAATCTTCTTCAACTCTACATAGTCTAACTGACGATTCGTATCATAAGACACGAGAGAAGGCACAAAGCTATCTAATAAATAAGTGAGCGTTGTGTACCCTGCAATCTCTAACCTCAAGATTCCTTTATTGTCATAAATGCGTTCCTCTGACAATTTACGAAGAATCACATATAAATCTTCTGCCCAAGAATTTTTAAATAAGTCTTGATTGAATGTCCCTGCCATAATCTCATCGTAATGATTCACAAAATTATGACGTGCACCATCGATTAATTTATCACGTAAATCCACAAAGAATCGGTTAACACTGAAGACTTTCTCGTCGATGGTTGTTAACACTTCTCGTGTATGAACGGAATGCGGTGCACTATAGGCATCCGTACTCAAGTTCTCTAGCAAGAACTCTCGCACATCTCTAAAGGAAATCACGCCTTTTCCAATCGCATCTTCCATATCTGCCACTAGATACGCAATATCGTCTGCAGCTTCTAGGATGAAAGTCAATGGATGACGACTCGTTCCAGCTCCTGTAATCTCCGTTATTGTTTTAAAAGCTTTTTCTTCGGCAAAGAAATACCCTACTTTTTTAGAAGCAATCTCTTCTGTTTTCTTATGAGAAGATGGATACGTATATTTTAGAATCGTATTAAGCGTTGCGGCAGTTAAATCCAGTCCATCAAATTCACCTTTGAAATCATGCAACTTCGATACAATACGAAGCGATTGCGCATTTCCTTCAAAGCGATAAAAATCATAGACATAAGGACTCGCTAGAAATTCTTCTGCCACATCACTTCTCTCTTTCAAGAGGCTTGGCAAGTTTTTCTTAAACCATTGACGAATGATATCTTCTCCAAAGTGTCCGTATGGAGGGTTTCCAAGGTCATGCACGAGACTGGCACATTCAACAATTTTCAATACATCTTCTTGTCGAGCAATCATTTCCGCTTTACTGCTGTCCTGTTTCTTTTCTACTTCCTCTTGCAATAAAATAACAATTTCCTTCGCTAGAGAACGTGCAACCATCGCCACTTCTAACGAGTGCGTTAGTCGCGTATGAATAAAATCAAGACGTTCCAGCGGAAACACTTGTGTCTTATCCTGTAATCTTCGAAACGAAGGACTCGTTACAATTCGTTTGTAATCGTCGTCGAACTCGTTGCGATGTGTTGCTTCTTTACCAGAAAGACGTTTTGTTGAAAGTAATTTAGACCATTCCATAAATCCTACCCCTTCCGTATTTCAAACTATTATACCAGAAGTTCGTCCGTCTTTGGAATCTTGCGCATTTGATGGATATAAACAGTAATACAAATGATAAAGCAGATAAAGTCGGAAATTGGACCTGCGAAAATCAATCCGTCTACTCCAAAACTGGTTGCAAAAAGAATCATCACTGGCAACAAAACAAACATTTGTCGCGTTAAAGAAAGAATCGCTCCTAATTTTGCTTTCCCGATTGCTGGGAAGAAGGTTGTCACAATTATGGTAGTCCCATTAATAAACGTAAAGAATAAGAATGCTCGTGCATATCTCACTCCAAATTCATAATAAAGAGCATCCCCACTTCCAAACATTTGAATGAGTTGAAGCGGAAAGCCTTCAAATAGAATCCATAAAACCGTCGATAAGATGAGGGTTACTTTCAGTAGTAAATTCATCGTTTCATGCACACGTGAATATTTCTTCGCGCCATAGTTAAACCCTAAAATCGGTTGTGCTCCTTGATTCAACCCAATTACAACTGCAATGAATATAACGAAGATTTTACTCACGACACCCCCTACCGCAATCGGGATATCACTACCGTAAATGGATTGTGCCCCGTATGTACGAAGCAAGTTATTCGATGTAATTTGCACGATAGTCGCAGAAATTTGGAAAATGAACGATGTTAACCCAAGAGATGCAATCACTTTTACATCTTCAAACGACAACTTAAAGTCGCTACGCTCAAAGCGAACGGATTTAAATCTTGGTATATACGCGAGTAATACGATTGCTGAAACAATTTGACTAATCACTGTTGCCCACGCAGCTCCTGCAATCCCCATATTAAACCCAAAGATAAATAATGGATCTAGGATTGTGTTGAGTAGAGCTCCCACAATAATGGCCATCATCGAGTAAGTGGCCCTACCATCTGCACGAACTAATGGATTAAAACCAATCGAAATCATGAAGAACGGAATCCCAAAAGCTGTAATTCCTGCATACTCACTGGCGTACCCTAAAATCTGATCAGTAGCACCAAATAAGTTCAATAATGGTTGTAAGAACAATAGAACCACACTCATAATCATTAACCCAGCTGTCACCAACAACACCACTGCAGTCCCAGCAACTTCACGAGCATGCTTGTCCTCTTTTCGGCCCAGCGCCAAGTTAAAGTTTGACGCGGCACCAATTCCTACCATTAAACCAATCGCCATACAGATGGTTGTAATTGGAAAAGCAATATTTGTAGCTGCATTCCCAAGATACCCTACCCCTTGTCCAATAAAAATTTGGTCAACGATATTATAGAGTGCGTTCACCACATTAGCGATAATAGCAGGAATCGCCATCTTTCTAAGAAGAGTTCCAATCTTTTCTATACCTAATGGATTTTGTTTTTCTTCAACTATCATTTAAACGCTCCTTCTCAATAAATTATATATACGCATAAAAAAAGTCCCTCCACACGCGGAGAGATCTACCAATAAATTTATCTTAACTTTGCAATCTGATTTTGTCAAACATCCACTCCCACTATTTCAGCACTCACCTCACCATGGACAGCACCAGCGGACGCTCCAATTTTAGCGATAACTAATTTTTCGAAAGACTCATCTTTTTATAAGCATTTTGATTTATGGCGGTCTAAGAAAGATAGCTCATCTTATAAACTATACGAATAGCTTTTTAATGCTTCGCTCTGGAGAATCATGCGGATTCTATAAAAGCAGTAATGGGGAATCATATCAAAACGAATTAACGGGAGTTAGGAATTGACTCCTTACTCCCGTTTTGAGGCTTTGAAGGTGCAAGACCAAGGCTTGCACCGGTATCCCATTACAGCTTTTATGAAGACATCCGCAATGATTCGAAAGAACGAAACTTCTATTAAAAACCACACTTCAATATATTTTATTAAGTAGCACCCAAATCCTTCTCAAACCACACACCGCCATAAATCAAAACCTTCGGTTTTATATTTAAGCACAAAAAAGACTCGTATTGCTACGAGCCTTTGAAAAATTAGTCTTCAAGCGGACGAGAGAAGTTTGCAATCTCGCGTTGTACGTATTCTAAGTACGCTTCAACAGTCATTGATTTAGTTTCTTTAGAACCATAACGACGAACAGTTACAGTACCTTCTTCAACCTCTTTATCCCCAATTACTAATTGATAAGGGATTTTTTGAGTTTGAGATGCACGAATCTTGTACCCCATTTTTTCATTACGGTCATCAAATTCTACACGCATTCCTAAGCGAGCCATTTTTTCTTTCAACTCACGTGCAGCATCATAATGATGTTCCACACTTACTGGAATGATTGTTGCTTGAACTGGAGCTAACCAAGTTGGGAATGCTCCTTTGTATTCTTCGATTAAATATGCTACGAAACGTTCTGCAGTAGATACAACCCCACGGTGGATAACCACTGGACGGTGAGTGTTATCTCCATCTTCACCAACGTATGTTAAATCGAAACGTTCTGGTAATAAGAAGTCTAATTGGATTGTAGACATTGTTTCTTCTAATCCCATTGCAGTACGGAATTGAATATCTAATTTAGGACCGTAGAATGCTGCTTCACCGATAGCTTCGAAGTATTCTAATCCCATTTCATCCATTGCTTCTTTTAACATTGATTCTGCTTTGTTCCACATTTCATCGTCATCGAAGTATTTATGTTTATCTTCAGGATCACGATAGCTTAAACGGAAGCGGTAATCTTTAACATTGAAGTCGCTATATACTTCACGGATTAGGTCTAAGATACGTTTGAATTCGTCTTTAATTTGGTCTGGACGAACGAATGTATGTCCATCGTTAAGAGTCATTTCACGTACACGTTGTAAACCAGATAACGCACCTGATTTTTCATAACGGTGCATCATTCCTAATTCAGCAATACGAATTGGTAATTCACGGTAGCTGTGGATGTGGTTTTTATAAACCATCATATGGTGAGGACAGTTCATTGGACGTAATACAAGCATTTCGCCGTCGCCCATGTCCATTGGTGGGAACATATCTTCTTGATAGTGAGCCCAGTGACCTGAAGTTTTGTAAAGACCTACATCAGCCATAACTGGAGTGTACACGTGTTGATATCCAAGGCTGATTTCTTTATCCACGATGTAACGTTCGATTGTACGACGGATTGTAGCCCCTTTTGGTAACCAGAATGGTAATCCTGAACCTACTTCTTGGCTAATCATGAATAAATCTAATTCTTTTCCTAATTTACGGTGGTCACGTTCTTTTGCTTCTTCACGCATTTTCAAGAATTCTTTTAAGTCTGCTTTATCAAAGAATGCTGTTCCGTATACACGTTGCATCATCTTGTTGTTAGAGTCACCTCTCCAGTAAGCTCCAGCAAGTGATAATAATTTGAAGACTTGGATACGTCCTGTTGAAGGAACGTGGATACCACGACATAAGTCTACGAAGTCTTCTTGTTGGTATACAGTAATTGTTTCGTCTTCAGGTAACCCATTAATTAATTCTACTTTATAAGGGTCGTTTGCGAAGATTTCTAATGCTTCTTTACGGCTTACCTCGCGACGAACGATTGGGTAGTTTTCTTTAACGATTTTCATCATTTCTGCTTCCACTTCTGGAAGTGCATCTTCTGTTAATTGATTTGGCATATCCGTATCGTAGTAGAAACCTGTTTCGATTGCTGGTCCTACTCCGAAGTGAATTCCTGGGTATAAACGTGTTAACGCATGTGCTAATAAGTGTGCTGTTGAGTGACGTAAGATTCCTAATGCATCTTCGTGGTCTGGTGTAACGATTTCGAGAGAAGCATCTTCTTCGATAGCGCGATTGAAGTCTACTAATTCTCCGTTCACTTTACCTGCTAATGCTTTTTTCGCTAAGCTTTTACTAATGCTTTCTGCAACTTCTTTTACTGTAATTCCTTTTGGAAACTCCTTAACGGCACCATCTGGAAAAGTAATTTTAATCATTGACATTTTCTTCCTTCTTTCTTTTTGAAATTTCTGAAATAAACAAAAAATCCCATAGTCTGCTACTGCAAACTATGGGACGTCATATTCTACGTGGTTCCACCCAAATTTGTTCATCAAAAAAGATAAACCTCAACGGAATAACGCTCCGATGCGCCTTGCTCTACTAAGTTTCAAGCAAAGATTCAAAAGTGGTAAAACTATTCCGGATGAAGTGTTGCACCAACCCACTTCTCGCTGAAATATAACCAAGAGATAGTTTCTTGTCTTTTTCATCATTTTCAAAATATTTAGTTCATTAGTATTTAACCACTAATCTTTCATATTTTCAAGCATTTTCATCTAGGATGGATTTCTGTGATTTTGTCCATCAACAAAATACTCTTTTGCTAAGAAACGAATCCGTTCAATCAGACGTTTTGCTTTAAGAAGTTCTTGGTCTCCTTTGTTTGAATGAGCAAAATGCGCTTCTAACTGATCAATCGTGAAGTTCGATGTGAAGAACGTTGGTAATTCTTGCAACATACGGTGTTGTAAGATAACCATCAACACTTCATCTCTAAACCATGCGCTATTCATTTCCGCACCGATATCATCCAATACTAAGATTGGTGTATTTTTAATCGATACTAATTTCGCTTCAACGGTATTTGTCGCAATGGCTTGCTTAATTTCTGCACTGTACGTTGGAACATTGACAAGCGTCGTTTCAATGCCGTTCTCAGAAAGCTCATTTGCTAAAGCGCCCATCATATATGTTTTACCAACCCCAAAAGGTCCTGCTAAGTATAAACCTTTATGGTATGTAGTGCTGTCCGTTTTGTAAGCTTCGATAAAATTCAATAACTCTCGAATGACATCTTCTCTTTCTTTTGTAAGAGCCGTATCTGAGAAGCGAGCTTCTGCGATATTTTTCGGCATATTGATGGAATGAATCAGGCGTTTACGTTTGCGTTCTCTTTCCTGGCGAATCGCTTCTTCAGTACGTTTGTAATTCACTAAAATAAATCCATTATGCACTTCTAAACATGGTTCGAGGCCTGGAGCTTTCACTTCCTTGTGATTCTTTCTGGCATCTCTTTCCATTCGAAACTCCAATAACGCAGACATTCCTTTACGAATAGCTTCCGGAGTCAATTCTTCTTTATGTTGTTCAAGAAAAGCTTTTACATCTTCATCTTCAAAGATTTCTTTTTCGATGTTTTGCATGTTCGGCATGCCTTGTGCGGCTCCTCTTTGATCTAAAAATCCTTTTAATCCTTCCAATTCGTTCACCTCCGTTATTGTTGTTCTCTTTGATTACTTGTTTTTAATTTTGCGATTTGCTCGGCTAAATTACTTGAAACTTGTGTTGATTGGCTTTCACTAGGAGCAGGAGTTTGTTTTTCCTTCGCCTTAGAATCTTTTGCCCAATCTGGCAATTGTTCTTGATAACCATTATTTCTTCTATAGTTATTTTTACCTGCATTATGAAGTTGTTGTTTTCGTTTCACTTCTCGTTGCAAGTCACGGTTTCTGACTGCTTCCATCGCCTCTTGAGCCGTCTTGATTTCTTTTGTAGCCCAGTCGTTGGCGATTGCATCGATAAAGTTTCGAGCCAGTGTCGCGTTATCGAGTTGCACCAATGCATAGTGGAATAAAATATTCAACACTTCATTTGGCAATCCGCTGACAGATACTAAATCAAAAATCAATTGACGTTCTGCTTTTGAGACATAGCCTTTCTTTTGCGCCTTAATACTTGAAACAAAGTCGATTGGCGCCATCGCTTTTGCAGCTTGAATCAATTGTTGAATGGCTAACTCTTCCTCTGACACGCCTTCTGCTACGTGCACTTCAGTCGGTTCTGACACAGGTGTTTCAACCACTTCTTCACTGCGCAGTTGCGTCACTTTATCTTGAGCAGCCTCTTGTCCTAATTTCAACAAGAACTCTTCATCGATGACTTTCGTTGTTAAATCCGATGCAATCACTAAGAATTGTGCGATTTCTTGTTCCGTGAATCCATACGCGCGGTACAAGGCATCGACGATTTTACGAACTCCCTTAGTGATGGAATTTAAATCGACGAATTCTGTTTTTAACAGGCCTTCAATTAAATTCCAATCCACATCTGAAGTAAACTCGAATTCAGCTTGTTGCTTGCTATCTAATACCATACGATTTTCTTGTGCGTGGTTTCTTGTATAAGTCTCCATGTTATAAGGAAGTCGGTACGCCTCTTCGAACTGCGCACTGTCGTTTTCTCCTAAGTCGCCTGGTTTTGACACTAAGAATCGTTGTTTTAATTTCTCAAAACGATGATTTCCAATTTGGTTTAACAGTAATGTCGAAAGCAAGGCATCTTTGAAAAAGAGACGCGGAGACGTTGGTGCTTGTAATTCCATCGTGTACGTTTGCGGACGTGAAGCAGTTGGCTCCTTACGATACGTTTTTAAAAGTCCAATCCCTTCCAAGCGAGTCTTTGCTAAGTAAAAGTCTGGCATTCCTAAATTCGTCATCGACAATAATTCAGAAATGGAGAAGACTTCACTCTCGTACTCTGATGGAGATAACTCACCGTACAAAGTCGCATACAAAAGAGTCGCTTCTTTCCCAATGAACGGAGCGTATAATTGCATTAAAAATTGGATTTCTCTTTCGGTAATCCACACAGGTTGTACCACGAGGATACCGTCTTTAGGCTTATACTGTGCCCACGGAAACTCTTTTGAGTGCATTCTTGTAATTCCTTCCTATTTTTCTTGGCTGTCCATAATCATAGACATTCTTTCTAATTCTTTTAAGAACATTTTGCGGTCTGTAAATTGACGATACACACTCGCAAAACGAATATATGCAATATCATCAATTTTTGCTAAGTGATCCATCACCATTTCCCCAATAAGAGTGCTTGACACTTCATTTTCTCCCTCTTGGTTGATGGAACGTTCGATTTCATTCACGATATTTTCTAGTTGTCCGAGTGATACTGGACGTTTTTCTGCTGAACGAACTAATCCATTTAATAATTTTTCACGGCTAAATTCTTCGCGATTCCCGTTACGTTTAATGACAAGCAATGGCGCCTTTTCTAAGCGCTCGAATGTTGTAAAACGGTAGCCACATTCTTCGCATTCTCTTCTTCTACGAATAGAACGACCATCATCGGCTGGACGACTATCAACTACGCGAGACCCATTGTTTTTACATTTTGGACATTGCATTGCAAACACCTCTCCTTTTTTGTGCTTATTCGATTTATTATATCATTTTTTAAGGAAATTTTCGAGTAGCCACTGATGGACTTTTTGTTCTAACTCTTGAAGAGTTCCTTCATTGGACCACACGATTGTCGCTCTCTTTACTTTTTCTTCTAAAGGCATCTGCGATTGGATTCGCTCTAACGCTTCTTGTCTAGTATATCCGTTCCGTTTTTCCATGCGAGCAATTTGCGTTTCAACAGAAACAGCTACCACAATAATGTCATCACACAAATTCTCATAGTGCATTTCAAATAAGAGTGGAATATCTAAGACGATTAGTGATTTTCCTTGATCTCTGTAGTCTTTCATCTTTCCTGTAATCTCTTGACGGATGAGCGGTTGTAGAATGTCATTTACTTCCTTGCGTATCGCATCATCACTGAACATTCTTTGCCCAAGTTCCGTTCGATTTAACGTTCCATCTGTATTCAAAATAGCCTCTCCAAAGCGGTTCACGAGCGCAGTTAATCCATCTGTCCCTTTTTCGACGACTTGTCTAGCAACGACATCTGCATCAATCACCGGTACTCCAGAGATTTTAAATAAATTAGAAACAGTTGTCTTTCCACTAGCGATACCGCCTGTTAATCCAATGACTCTCATCTTTTTCCTCCAACACTTCTTGTAAGACCTATGTTAGTTCAAAATGCCCATTGTAGCAAGTTCTTTTCCTGATTCGAGCGTACAAAGATACAAAAAACCGCATCCTCAGTTTGAGAATGCGGTCAGTTGATTATAGACGTTCGTTTAATTCTTTTGCTAAGTCTTCGAATCCTGGTTTTCCAAGTAAAGCAAACATGTTTTTCTTGTATGCTTCTACCCCTGGTTGGTCAAATGGGTTAACGCCATTTAAGTAACCTGAAAGACCTACTGCGATTTCGAAGAAGTAGATTAAGTGTCCTAATGTGTAAGCTGACATATCAGGAATGTTCACTACAAAGTTTGGAACTTGACCATCTGTATGAGCAAGTAATGTTCCTTGGAAGGCTTTTGTATTTACAAAGTCCATTGTTTTACCTTGTAAGTATCCTAATCCATCTAAATCTTCTTCTGTTTCAGGAATTACTATTTCTTCATTTGGTTTACCCACTTTGATAACTGTTTCGAAGATGTTACGACGACCTTCTTGGATGTATTGTCCTAGTGAGTGTAAGTCCGTTGAGAAGTTTGCACTTGAAGGATAAATTCCTTTGAAGTCTTTCCCTTCTGATTCACCAAATAATTGTTTCCACCATTCAGAGAAGTATTGTAATGTTGGTTCGTAGTTAATTAATAACTCTGTCACTTTTCCTTTACGGTATAACACATTACGTGCTACAGCGTATTGGTAAGCTTCATTTTCTTTTAAGTTTGATGAGCTGTATGCTACACGTGCATCTTCAGCCCCTTGCATTAATGCATCTACATCTGCACCAGTTACTGCAATTGGAAGTAATCCTACAGCTGTTAATACTGTGAAACGTCCACCGACATCATCTGGAATTACAAATGTTTGGTAACCTTCAACATCTGCTTCTGATTTTAATGCTCCACGAGCGCGGTCAGTTGTCGCGTAAATACGATTTACAGCTTCTTCTTTACCATATTTTTTAATTAATAAATCTTTGAATACACGGAAAGCAATCGCTGGTTCAGTTGTTGTACCAGATTTAGAAATTACGTTTACAGAGAAATCACGATCTCCGATTAAGTCGATTAACCCTTGTAAGTAAGTTGAGCTAATGCTGTTTCCTGCAAATAATACTTGTGGAGTTTTACGTTTGTCGCTTGGTAAGTAGTTATAGAAAGCGTGGTTTAAGAAATCAATCGCTGCACGAGCTCCTAAATAAGAACCTCCGATACCGATAACCACTAATACTTCAGATTCTTCTTGAATCTTTTTAGCTGCTGCTTTAATACGAGCGAATTCTTCTTTGTCATAGTCGCGTGGTAAGTTAATCCAACCTGTGAAGTCGTTCCCTGCTCCTAATCCTTCGCGTAAGTCTTTATCTAACGCTGTTACTGTTGATTGTAAATTGTCAATTTCTTCTTGGCTGAAGAAATCTAATGCTTTTGAATAATCAAATGAAATATGTCCCATTTGAATGCCTCCTTCGTATTCAATACCGATGTTTGATTAATTTTTGTTTTTATCTTTTACAAATTTTTCTTGTGCTTCTTCGATCCATTCTGGTAATTTCTTCGCTAAGCTTGAAAAACCAATGGAAGGAACATAGCGCTTGCGATTTTTCTTAATGCGTTGTGGAACATCTGGCACATCGAGTTTTTCCAGTGCCCGAATCGATAAACTAATCTTATTGGAAAATTCATCGACGTCAATCACTTTGGCCGTCACTTCCTGCCCCACTTTTACAAAATCATGCACATTATCCATATATCCATGTTTACATTCAGAAATATGAATCAAACCTTGTGTATCTTCATCTAGCTCCAAGAAAACTCCGTAATTTTGTACACCTGTTACTTTAGCCGTAACGATGTCGCCAATTCTAAAAGTTTTGCTCATAGAACCTCCTACGCTTTTACGTCCATCGATTCAATGACAACATCTTCTAGCGGACGGTCTTGCGCATTACGTTCTACGCCTTCAATCTTAAGAACAACGTCCATACCTTCTACGACGCGTCCGAATACTGTATGACGATGGTCTAACCAAGGTGTTCCACCAACTTTAGCGTATTCTTCAACGATTTCTTCAGGCCAGCCGCCATCTTTTAATTGTTTTAACATTTGTGCGGGTACTTGTTTTGCTGTAACGATGAAGAATTGCGATCCGTTTGTGTTTGGACCTGCATTCGCCATTGATAATGTACCGTACAAGTTGAATGCTTCTCTTGAAAACTCATCTTCAAAAGTGCGTCCGTAAATAGACTCGCCACCCATACCAGTTCCAGTTGGGTCGCCACCTTGAATCATGAAGTCTTCAATCACACGGTGGAAGATAACTCCGTTGTAGTATCCATTTTTCGCATGTGTTACGAAATTCTCCACTGTTTTAGGTGCTACTTCAGGGAATAATTCCAATGTGAAATCGCCCAAGTTCGTATGCACAGTCACGAGTGGATTCTTTTCATTCACTTCATTCAATTGCGGAAATTGACTCATTTTTCCATCTCCTTTTAATTCATACTGATGATTGCTCATCTACCATCCTCTATTAAACCACAAAAGGCAAACGGGTGCAATTTAGCGTTCTTATCCACCTTAATTAAAAAATAAAGAATATCTATAAATTTTCCTTAGTGATTTTCATGGTTTCGTGGTATAGTATTTGAGTATAGAAAAAAGAAAGAGTGAAAGTTTAATGACAATATTTCAAAATTATCCATTAATCGCTTCAATTTGCTCGATTCTATTTGCACAATTTGTTAAATTCCCGATTGCACTCTTCTCAAAGAAAGATGGTGCACACGTTTCGTTAGTAACTAGTACAGGTGGAATGCCAAGTTCTCACTCTGCTGCAGTTAGCTCGCTGATTACAGCGCTTATTATTGAATACGGATTTGCTTCTCCACTCGTTGCAATCGCAACAACGTTCGGTTTAATCGTTATGTTCGATGCCATGGCCGTTCGTCGTCAAAGTGGTGAACAAGGAATTCTCCTACAAAAATTATACGAAGAACAAGTACGCGAAGAATCCAGCGCATTAAAGCATGTTGAAATTGAATCAGAAGATGATCCAATCAATCTCTTCGACACAGAAGAAAACAAAAAATTAATTATCAAAAAATATTTAGGTCACAAACCTATTGAGGTATTTGCTGGTGTATTGACTGGTATCGCAATGGCCTTTATTTTAAGAATGTTCTATTAATTCGGAGGTAAAAAGTGACTCAAGAAATTGTTGATATTATTATTATCGGCGGTGGGCCTGTTGGGCTTTTCACCGCCTTTTACGCGGGCTTACGTCAAGCGTCTGTAAAAATTATCGAAACTTTGCCCCAATTAGGTGGGCAACCAGGGATGCTTTATCCTGAAAAGATGGTTTACGATATTCCAGCCTTTCCAGAAATTACGGCTGGGGACTTAATCGAGAACTTAAAAAAACAGCTCGAACGTTTCCCTGAAACTCAGTTCTGCTTAGAAGAAGAAGCACTCGAATTAAACAAGACAGACTTCGGATATGAGCTTGTGACTTCTAAACAAACGCACTACGCGAAAACAGTGATTATCGCTTGTGGGAACGGAGCTTTCCGTCCACGTAAACTCGATGTAGAAAATGCAGAAGCTTATGAAAACAGCAACCTGCACTACTTCGTAACGAACTTAGAGCGATTCCGCGACCGTACCGTAGCCATCTGCGGTGGTGGCGACTCTGCAGTAGACTGGGCATTGGCCTTAGAACCAATCGCAAAGAAGGTTACTATTGTTCACCGCCGTCCACAGTTCCGTGCACAAGAACATAGCGTGAAACAACTAGAAGAATCAAGCGTAGACATTTTAACGCCTTATCTTCCAAATCAAATTATCGGCGATGGCGAAACTATTCAATCCGTTGTATTGAAACACGCGAAAGGCGAAGATCAAATCGAACTTCCTGTTGATGACTTTATCGTGAACTATGGCTTCTCTTCTTCTATTGGAGGAATGAAGAACTGGGGATTTGAGGTTGCTCGCAACACTATCGTGACAAATAGCCAAATGGAAACGACTCTACCTGGCGTCTTTGCCGTTGGAGATATCGCAACATACGATGGCAAAGTAAAAATCATCGCTACTGGTTTTGGTGAAGCACCTGTCGCCATTAATGCTGCGATGACGTATGTGAATCCAAATAGCCGTCCGAGCACGATTCATAGCTCATCAATGTTCTAACCGTTTACAAAATTTCAAAAAGAACGCTCAATTCATTTGGGCGTTCTTTGCATTTTGTGTTAAAATAAAAGGCTACTCTTTTTAAAAGGGTTTCATAATTTGTTAAAAGGAGGATTTTTCAGATGAAAAGCCCAAAAGAATTACACGAACGCTGTTTAGAATTATTATCTGAACGCGGTGTAGAATTAGAACAAATTGCTGAATTAGTTTATTTCTTACAAGAAAGATATGTACCAGGATTAACGAAAGAAGAATGCTTATTAAACGTTACTAGCGTATTGAAGAAACGCGAAGTTCAAAACGCCGTTATCACAGGTATCGAAATGGATAAATTGGCAGAAGAAAAGAAATTACATCCATTATTAAACGATGTCTTATCTGAAGACGAACCTTTATATGGTGTCGATGAAATCTTAGCATTATCGATCGTAAACGTATATGGTTCTATCGGATTTACAAACTATGGTTATATCGATAAAGTAAAACCAGGAATTCTCAAAACGTTAGATGACAAATCAACTGGTAAAGTAAACATCTTCTTAGACGACTTAGTAGGAGCTATCGCAGCCGCTGCCGCAAGCCGTCTAGCACACAGCATTCCAGCAAAAGAAGAATTAGACTAAGCATGCAAAAAGGATGAAGCGAAACGCTTCATCCTTTTCTATAAAAATAACGTTATACCGTATACGGTATAACGTTATTTTTTTACTCTATTCTCCTAAAATAAGCCCAGCAAATTCTTCAGCAGTCACTGCGCCAAAGTAGTTGCTTAAATCGATAGCGCTTAAGACTTCCACTAAGTCTTCTTTCACCATACGAACACCTTTTAGTTTTTCTTCGACTTCTTGTACATTCCCTTTTGCAAAGAAATCTCCATAAATACGGCAGTTTGAAATTCTACCTTGCTCCACTTCTAAGTAGCATTGAATCGTTCCGCATGCAAAACGTCCATCACGGTAGTCACTATATTGTGGAGACTGGCCATAATTCCATTCCCAGTTTTTATATTTAGAGGCTGTAAGTTCGTCGATTGCTTTCCAATCTTCTTCCGTTAACACATAACGTTTCGCTTCATCAATCGAGTTAATTCCTAAAATCTTACATGTGATTAAGTTTTTGAACTCATCTACCGTCACATTTTGATATTCTGGGGCTAGGTACGGACGAATATTTCCCACACGAGCACGTACAGATTGAATCCCTTTCGATTGTAATTTCTTCTTGTTTGGGTTCAAGACTTTTTCCATCGCATCATAGTCCACGTCTAATAAGAGCGAGAATCCACCGTATACACGACCATTGCTGATTGTCATCGCAGCACCGGATACTTTTTTGCCTTCAATCGTTAAGTCGTTACGACCTGTTTGTTCAACGGCTGTTGCGCCGAGTTCGTGTAAGGCTTTAATCGCTGGTTCATACGTTCTCTTGAAATCGCCAAAGATTCCATTGTCTTGAATTAAATAGCATACATTCACGGCACCAGAGTCCACGTATACGGCACCGCCACCAGTGTCACGACGTACAACAAGAATATTGTTTTCTTTTAAATACTCTTCGTTTACTTCAGCAATTGTATTTTGGAATTTTCCAATTTCTACTTTAGGGTCGCAGTAATATGGGAACAAGATGTCATCATCTAGGAAGACATTACTTTGCACATATACTTGCATCGCAAGCGCTACTGCTCCATCTTTTACATATTTTCCGTTACGGATTGGTTCGATTAAATACATCGTTTATTCTCCTTTAAGTTCTTGATATGTCCCATGGATTAATGGGGCGATGTTTTCTGACAATTGTACAGTCTGCTCTCTTAGCGCCAGCGGAATGCGGTAATGCTTATGATTCATACTAACAAACAGCGCATTTGGATTGGCTTGTACGCATTTTTGGAACGGTGTTTTGATAAATTGTGGGGTTGTGAAGCCCACTCCGATTTCTAAAAAGAGCACCTTATCGTCTTTATGTTCTTCTAAAAATGCATCATAGCGTGCTTTTTGTGCAAAGAATTCTGCTGACTCCACCATACCTTTTTCAGCGTTACGCTTATTAATTTCAAGCGGCGCCCCGCATTCTGGACAGAACGGAATCAGTTCATAAGGAACCTTCATATCCTTTTGTTCGGCAATCATCTTTCGAACTAATGCATCATCTTGATACGTTTTTGGATGACAGTGCTGGCTACATTGGAAAAGTCCATACTCCCCTTGAATATGATAAACTTTCTCTTTGTCATACCCGGCTACCCAAAAAGCATTATCCGCATTCGTTGTGATGATATGATATGGTTTTGTTTTAAGCATTTCTAACAATTCCACATACGATTGTCCCACAGGTTGATCCAAGTAGTTGAGCGCGATAAAACGACTTTGAAACGCCCAATACTCTTCCCAACTTGGAAAATGAAACAAACTCGCCTGTAGCATATCTAAAAATTGATACTTCTCGATAAAATCAGGAAAAGCGTCTTCGAATCGACTGCCAATATAGGTGAATCCATCTGCTGCCGACATCCCAGCACCGATACCAACCACAATAGCATCAGCTTCCTGGAATAAGTCCGCCAATAGACTAGCTTCAGTCGTTCTTTCTTTTTGTAATGCATTCCATTTCGTCATTCTACTGTTCTCCTGATAATAATTTCTGATAAATTGATTGATCTTCCTTGGTATACGTTGAAAAAATAACGGTCATTGTTGAAGATGTCTCCGTCAACCATTTGTTCACGGTATCCACTGCAATACGAGCGGCAGGTTCTTTTGGAAATCCAAACTCTCCTGTTGAAATCCCGCAAAAAGCAATCGAGGTTAGGCCAACTTCTCTTGCTGCATTCAAACAACTCTTGTAACAACCAGCCAGTAACTGTTCACGAAGCGGCGTTACTTTTTGCCCTGGAGGCAAGAAGGGGCCTACCGTATGAATAATGTACTTCGATGGCAAGTTGAACGCTGGCGTGATTTTTGCTTTTCCAACAGGTTCCTTCTTTCCTTGCTCCTCCATTAAATGGTGGCAAAAGCTTCGAAGTTCAATTCCTGAAAAAGTATGAATCGCATTATCAATACAGCGGTGATTCGGAATAAAACATCCAAGCATCTCACTATTCGCCGCATTCACAATCGCATCCACTTGTAATTCACACAAGTCACCGTAATACAGTTTGATTTGGTCATTTGCAGTCGGCGCGCAATCTGCTAAGGTTTGGACTCTTGGAGCATGGTATTCTTGTAAATACTCATTTTCTAAAACTATATAGTCTGCAGAAGCCTCTTTTGGCTGTCTTACATTCACAAAACCTCTCCAAAGGGTCTTCAACTCTTCTAGCGTTTTCCCTTCAACTGATACGGTTTCTCCTGATTCCTGCGCTAGGATTTCAATCATTTGTTTGAGCAACTGCTCTTCTTTATGATTATTCATCTTCTAATGCCAAGAATGCTGCTTCATCAACATTCGTTAATGTCACTAACCAGTGTTCTTCTGGTTTTTCAGAGTTTAATAATTTAGGATCTTCTGTTGCCGCTAAATTTCTAGCTACGACTTTCCCTGCAAGTGGAGTCACAATCGACATCACTGTTTTACTTGCTTCTAAACTTAAGATTTCGTCTTCAGCTTCTAATTCGTCATCCATGTTAAATTGAACGAATCCAATTGTACCGACATCATCTTGAAGTTCTGGAGTCATACGAATCGTGTAGTTTTCTCCTTCTTTATCAATCCATAAAAAGTTAGCAAATTTTCTCATTTTATCTTTCTCCTTTATATAATTCAGCAAGTAATTCTACTGAACGTTTTCTTTTTTCAATGGAACCGACGAGTGGAATAAATAATAACTCATCGGGATTGGAGACTGCTCTTAGCGTCTCCATTTGCTCGTAAACTTCACGTGGGTTTCCCACAATGAGTCGACTGCGGTTGCTTGCGATTTTTTCACGGTCACGCTGAGTTAATTCATATGTTTTCACATCTTTTCGTGTTGGGAAGGTATGAAATTCTGAAAAATCTTGTTTTCCAAGCATCCATAAATCTAATGGTTTCGCCATCTCTTCGGCTTCTTCACTCGTATCTGCAATAACCACAAATACCGCTAGTACGAAGTTGCTTGGCTTACTATGTGGGCCTGGTTTAAAGGTGCTACGATATTTCTTGGAAAGACTTTTCGCCAACTCCACAGGGTCTTGAGGAATATACGGAAATACACCATATACAAAACTCAAACCAAGAGTTGCCGCTGACTCAATCGACTGACCTCCCATTCCAAGAAGGAACTGCTCTGGAACAGTCGCCACTTCTGGAACGACCACACCTTTATGACGCGCTTCATTTAAATAGTGCTGCAATTTTTCTAACCACAAGGCGTATTGCTCTTTCGAATAAAGCGACTGCAAATTACGACCTACAAGCGGCGTTCCTGGGGAATTACCAAGACCGATATCCACACGTCCTGGGAATAGTCCTTCTAGCGTTGACATGATTTCAGCTACTTTATACGGCGAATAATGAAGCCCCATGATTCCACCCGAACCAATATGGATGTTCTTCGTGTGGCTAGCAAGGTACGGAATCACCACTTCTGGAGCACTAATCGAGAGCGCTGGCACATTATGATGTTCACTTACCCAGAATCGATGAAATCCAAGTTCGTCTGCTAATTGCGCCAACTCCAATGTTTCACGAACAGCTTCTGCGCTCGTCTTTCCTTCATCTACGAGACCATAATCTAATAGACTAATTTTCACCCGTCTCTCTCCCCTCGTAGTTGGCTTCGAGTCCTCTGAAGAAATCTCTGGCTTCTTTTTCAAGCGACTCCCCAAAGTCCATTAAAGGTACGATATCTTTGAAGGCCGCCTTTGGAATCGCTAAGGCTTCAAGCGCTTCTGGTTTAATCGTTAATTGAATATCTGATTCATTTCCTTCTTGAATCTTCACGGCAAATTCTGGATCCGTGATAAACGGTGTTGATAGCCCGACTAAATCTGCATTTTCCAATGCTTCAAGTGCTTTTTCTTTAGAATTAATACCGCCTGAAGCAATCACAGCAACTCGCCCTTTTAAGCGGTCATAGACGACTTTATTCACGAGTTTGCCTTGATGCGGTCCTTTAGCACGGACTTTATTTCTGAAGACATCATGTCCCCAGCTTGCAATAGCTAAGTAATCAATTTTCACTTTCTTAAGAGCCTCTTCGAAGAACTCAAGAAACTCATCCACGGTGTATCCAATTTGATTTCCACGCGTTTCTTCAGGAGTCGCACGGAATCCAAGAATAAACTCATCTGAGGCATATTCATCAATCACTTCTTGAACCGCCGTTAAGACTTCCATCCCGATTCTTGAACGGTCCTCTAATGTCTTACAACCATACTCATCTGTACGCTCGTTTGAGAACGTTGAAAAGAAGGTTTGAATGAGCAGTCGTTGCGCCGATGAAATTTCTAAGCCGTCGAATCCAGACTGAATGGCAATTTGAGCAGCACGGCGATAATCTTCGATAATGCCATGAATTTCTTCTACGGTTAATTCTTTGACTTCATGTGGGAAAGGCGATTGTAATGTCATCGCACTTGGACCATACACATAGCGGTCACGGTTTAAGGCATGACTTGCAAAACGTCCCGCATGCGTTAATTGTAAGATGGCTTTCGCTCCACCTGATTTCATCGCTTTGGCTAGTTTGGTTAAGCCTTCGATATCGTCTAGAGAAGTCGCACTAAAACCATACTCGAATAGCTGGCCGTGCTTGTTCACGTATGCCGCCCCTGTAATTTGAAGGGCTGCAGCATGTGCACGACGCTCGGCGTATTTTAAATCATCCTCTGTAATATGACCTTCTTTCGTTGAAGAGTTCGTCACCATTGGAGAAAGCACAAATCGATTGTCCAATGTGACTCCTTTTTTTAATTCGAAAGGCTTAAATAAAGCTTCTGTTTCTAACACACTTTCACTTCTTTCTACTGTTTTGTTACTTGTAATAATTGTTCCTGTTCAAACCATTCTGCGATTTGTAGGAGCAAATCTTCTCTTCCTTTTGCTGCAGCGAGTTGCACGCCAATTGGCAGTCCATCTTTGGTGTGGTGAACTGGCAAGCTAATGGCCGGTTGCCCAGTAATATTAAATCGCTGGGTAAATGGCGTATCGGCTACGCTCTCTTCGAACATTTCCCAGAGCAATTGCTGCTTTTGGTCTTTTGTAAAATCATCAATGCGTATTAGTTTGGATTGTAATTCCGCAGACAACTCATACGGATGAAGACTCGGAGCGGCCTGTGCAACTGTCGGCAACAGCAGCACATCGTACTGCTCGTGTAACTGCGACATCTGCTCGGCATAATTATCCCAACTTGAAGCCACTTTAGAGTACTCCATCCCTGAAATATCCATGCCACTACGATAAATCGCCCATGTCATCAGTTCCATATCGTCACGCGTTACTTGGCGTCCAAGCTGGCATTCAATATTTTGGAACATCAACGCTGTTTCAACCGCACTGATAATATAAAATCCTTTTTGCAGAGCGATACCGTCGACAGGATCCTTTTGTAAAAGCGTTACGGAGTGCCCATGATTTTCAAAGAAATGTGCAATCTTCATCACGGCATCCACCGAATCCCTAGAAATCGCTTCTCCTACTGGTGACTGTAACAACACGGCTACTCTTAATAGTTTTATTTTTTCTGTTTTATAAAGTTGGTCGTAACTCAGTTTTGGTAATGGGAATGGACTTTCCATCTGGCACTCTTGCATGTGGAATAATAAGTTCCTTGTATCTCGGGCGGTTTTTGTCAACGAAAAATGAACGGTTGCGCCATTCCATCCACGATAAGAACCTGGTCCGACTATCACACGCCCTCTAGAAGGTTTGAGTCCAATCAATCCATTATGACTGGCCGGAATTCGAATCGATCCACCACCATCACTTGCTGCTGCAATTGGTGTAATTCCGCTTGCTACAACAGCAGCTGCCCCTCCACTAGAGCCTCCAGCGTTTCGCTCAAAATTCACCGCATTTCGAACAGGACCATGGAGTGCGGCATCACTGACGGTCTTAAATCCAAATTCTGGAGTATTGGTACGACCCATAATGATAAAGCCGAGTTCTTCTAGCCGTTTGACAAAGTTATCAGTCTGAGCGCTTTTTACATCCTTGAATAAACGCGAGCCATATGTACAGATGCTTCCTTTTTGTTCTTGCCCTAAGTCTTTTAGAAAAATAGGAACTCCCGCAAATGGTTGATTCGTCAGTTGAAAATGTTTCGCTTTTTCAAGCGCCTCTTCATATTGCTCATAAACAATGGCATTCAGAGAAGGATTAAGCGTGTGCGCGCGTTGAATCGTTTCTGTTACTAATTCTAATGGACTCACTTTTTTCAAACGAACGGCTTCGGCTAAACTTGTCGCATCCATCACTTCATCACTTCCCTTTCACTAATTAACAAGACATTATACCCATGAACACCTCTCAATTACAAAAGTACGGCCTGTAAAAACACGAAAAAAAATAATCTCTAAAATCAGCACGATTTCAGAGACTATTTTAATGACAATCGATTTAATTTTTATGCTTTTTCCATAGGAAAACTAGTAAGAGAAGTGACGAAATAGAAATGAACATTCCAAGATGTAATCCTGGTGGCGTATAACTCCAAACAATCTCGTGTTCTCCTTCTGTCAGTGAAACGCCCATAAAGAATCCGAGCGCTTTTTTCACTTCTTGCTTCTTACCATCCACCGTCACGCTCCAACCAGAATGGTATGGAATCGTAAAGGTCGCAAAGCTCAGCTCACTATTGGTTACAGTGACATGTGCCTTCACCATCGCGTTTGTATACGACTCAATTGTAATATCATTTGCTTTCTTATATTGCGTCAATGCATTTGCGAGTGTTGTGATATCAATCGTATAGAACTTGAAGCCACGTAAATCCCATTCTTTGGCTTTCGCGTCCTCAATCGCAAAGGTAATCGTCTTGTCTAAGTTCCCATTTCCAATCATCCATAATTGATTTTCATGGAATCGATTCTCGTACGGATAACCGATACCATTTAGCATCACTTTTGATTTAATCACAGAACCCGCTTGACGTTCTGGAATTTCGACAAAATACAATTTGTTTGGTTGTAGATTGAACTTCCATTCAATTTTAGCAGGTTCCGCCTCATTTGTTAGCGTGTATTTCTCCTGTCCCTTCGTTAAATTCGTTGTCACAGACTCGCCAACATTCACTTCAGTCAATGCATTCGTTCCAGAGAGCCCAATCACTTGTAAAAGTTGGTTCACATTCGCTACTGGTTTATTTTTTTCAAAGGCAATATTCGTTGCCGTATTTTCATTCGTTAAATAACCAAGAGAAAACGCATAGGGGTTCCGATAGATTGCGAAGTGCTTCATTGCCCCTTCTTTGGCATACATCCCACGCACATCCGCAAAGACACGATTTTCATCGCCATCCATCATAAAACGTGATACACCAAAGAGCGAATCTAAAATCACATTGCGGTCGGTATAATTCGTCACCGATTGAGACGTTGGAAGTCCTAGATGACTCATCTCTTCAATCAGCGCATGCTCTAAACTTGATGTAAAGTGGGAAGCTCCATTGTAGCCAAAAGCAATTGGAAAATTCGCGTACAATAATCCTTTATGTATTTCCATTCTAGTAAAAATATCTTTATTACTATATCCTTCTTTTTCAAAAACTATCGCATATTCCATCTGTTCCTTCAATCCGTAATTATCGATGAAATAGGGTACACGTTTAAAGCCTACAAAGGTACTCATCATCATTTCAAAAATCACCGTTCCGGTTGCTAATTGTAACCTGCGATTTATTTCTGCATTGCTAAGAAAGAAAATCAGTACAATACCCACCCAAATAATAAACGCGAGTATTTTCTGCGAGGTCTCAACATATTGAAGACTTCTTAGAGTCGACAAAATAAGAATAGAGCCAAAGCCAAAGATGGCCACTAAAAATTCATTCAAGCGGAATTCATCTTTCCACTGCATTAGACTTTCGGATGCTAGCACTAGCATAAAGCTATTAGCCACCCAAGAATTTCTGAAGTAGAAACCGACTGGGCGTTGTCCCATATGCCAAATTTGGTCGAAGCCTTGAATCGAAAACGAAAGCAGTAAGGCAAGCAACACGACTGTCGCTGCTAATTTCTTACGAATAGTGATTTCTTTTTTAGCAAAGAACGTACATAGGCCAAAGAGTCCTAATCCACCAATAAAGAGTTGCGGTAACGCTTTGGAATCTCCCCACTCTTTCTCACCAAAGGATCCTAAGATGAATTTTTGCGGCATAGCGACTAAATCATTCACGGAATTCCACGACCATGCAAATGTAATTCCCGCACTCGCTTTACTTTCTAGCAAGGCACTAAAGACTGGCAATAGCCAAAATGCTGCAAGGCCAACTCCAATCAGTGCAAATAACGCGACTCTCACTATTCTCTGTACGGCCTCTTTCAATGAAGTATCCGACGAGAAGACGACATAAAATGTATAGAGCGCCACAAAGAGACACATCATATACCCTGTATAAAAATCCGTTATTAAACTAATGGCAAGAAACAGCGGTAATTTCACCGAACGCTTCCCACTTGCCACCTCTTCAATTCCCAAGAGAATAAACGGAATATAGACCAGATTATCTAAGAAATTAGGATTATATTGTTGCGATACGACAAATCCGCTAAGGGCATATGACGAAGCCAATCCTAATGATAACCAGTAATGTTTCGACACGCCTTTGAATTTCTTTTCTAAGAAATATCCAAAGACGACTCCCATGACCCCAGCACGTAGAAGAGGAATCACGTAGCTAAGGACTTGAAAACTTGAAATTGGAAAGATCACATATAAAAACGTGAATGGACTTAAACTATTAAAGCCCCAGACACTTGGCATGGCTCCTCCAAGTGATTTCTCGAAGGACCAAAATAGACCACTAAAATCTCCACTCCAAAATAGTTTATGCAATCCGATATAAAGCGGAAAATATTGAGAAAGAAAGTCTCCGCTATGAATCGAATTTTGCGAAAAAGGGGTCAATCCTAAACTTAGGAAGACCCCCAACATCACCACAAATGGAACGAAGAATAGCGAACTATATTTTAATTTCATTTTTGAAATTGTCATTATAGTCTACTCCTATTCAATTAAATCCATTTTTTATAAATGGCTAACACATAAATACAAATTGATAAGATTGAAATCACGAAACCTGCCATAAATCCTTCTGGCATATAAGTCATCTCAATCGTATGTTCACCAGGTGTAATTTGGAAGGCAAGAAGACTATCCCAAACTTTAGCCGTTCCAACGACTTGACCATCCACTTTAACCGTCCAGCCTTTTTCATATGGAATACTTGTCATCATCCATGTGCTATCGTCTGTGATATTCACAGTCCCTTGAATATGACTATCATCCCAATGAGTGACCTTCATCCCTTGAAGTTGACGCTCTTCAATCATGCGATTTACTAAGGCGCTATTTGAACGCGCTAGGCGTAACCCTGACAAGTTGTATTCATCATCTGTGTCAATTTCAATCGTTAAATCAACGGCTTTTCCAAGTGAATCATGGGCCACTTGAATAAGTTGTGTTTGTTGGAATTTATCTTGGAAGTCATACGTATTTCCATTGAGTAAAATTCTCACTTTGTTTTTATTCGTATGAGAAAGTTTTTGAGGAATCGATACCCAGTAATCTTCAGAAGACTGCGGTACTAAATGATACGTAATTGTTCCTGGTTTTGATGAATCCACACGTTTATAAGTCTCTGGTTTAGAAGAATCAGGAACTTCCATATTATCCAACTTCACTTCATTTGCAGCTAGAAGCGTTAAGTAGTTCTCACTTGTGGCTCCCATCGCTTGAACAATCTTGTTATGGTTTTGAATTGGTTGATGATTTTCCAGTTTTACATTCACTGTCGCATCATTCACACCATAAGCGATTGGTAAGATCAATCCTGTTTCATATGTCTTCGTTCTTGTTGCTTCGTACACTGGTTCTTTCGACGTAATATCTTTACGCGTTACCATATTTCCGAATACATACATTTTCGAAGTATCTGGATATTCTTTTGTATACACTGGTTTTGGCGCTACTAAATATTTCACTGAGAAGAGCGCGTCTTGCAGCGGTGTTCCTTGATAGTACGTTGTCGCGTTAATCCCGTTATTTCCTAAGCGGTCAAATAAATCACGCGTACTGTTTTCCAAGTTTGAACTAAATACTGATAAACCTGGGTAATCAACCATAAATGGATCGTTTTTACTTAAGTTAAATGTCTTATTGATACGGTAGAAATCTGTATCGTCAGGACGAATTGGATTGATGGCATCTTTCAATTGAAGAACCGCATCGTGGTATTTGTACGCATCTGTATATCCGACACGCGACTGAACAATGGCCGCATTGGCTGTCAATTCAACCGCCGTCAATACTGCAATCACTGCCCACGGTTTCTTCGCTTTTGTCCAGAACAAGACAAAAAGCATAATCATGAAAATACCAAGAGTCGCAATACGTTGCCAAATTGTTAAGAATGAATGCTCTTGGAATTGAACGATTCCAAAAATAATCGCCATTCCCACAAATAAGATGCTTGCTTCTTTGGCGGTAAATCGTTCGACTTCTCGTAAGCTTAAGTAAGCTAGGTACACTAAGAAGAACGCGATAATCCACGAGAAGCGGTAGAAGAATCCTGCTGGGTTTTGTCCCATATGCCATAATTTACTTGTAAATTCATGCGCACAAGAGATTAAGAAAACAACAAGCACGAATCCTGCTGCAACCTTACCCCATTTTGTAATTTTCTTAGAGATAAAGTAGTAAATGGTTCCTAAAATCCCGAAGCTCGCCACATAAATGTTTGGCAAGTTTGGACCTGCTGGCCATGAATCATTATCGAATGATCCAAGGAATAATTTCGATAAAATTTCAAACGGGTTAATTTGCAATGTCCACTCAAATTTCAATGAGTTTTGCAAACCACCTTTAGTAGAAACTAAACTGATGATGATTGGCAATAGAATCGCCGCAACCATCCCTACTGCGATAATCGAAGCGCAAGCTAGTTTTAACATGCGTTCAAAAATCACTTTGATATTTGTAAATTCTTTTGAACGGATGACATAGAAGAATGCGTAGATGACTACGAAAATACATGTCATATAGCCCATATAGAAGTGTACAAATAACGCTAGAGCAAGCATTCCGATATAGCCTCGTGGAGACTCATTATCAAGCACTTGTTCTACTCCAATCAGTACGAGTGGCAACATAATCATGCCATCATAGAAAATTGGGTTCATTTGGTAGCTGACGTTAAATCCGTTTAAGGCATAAATCGTCGCTACGATTGGAAGTAAGTAGGCTTTTTTCTTTAGGCCGTCATAACGCTTCACAAGGAAATGCGTCATCGTAAGTCCCATTGTTCCGTAACGTAATGCGATAACAACAGGAACAATCCATTGGAAGTTTTCTTCCGAGAAGAATAGGAATAAGAAGTTAAATGGACTTAATAAGTTAAAGCCCCAAATTCCAAGCATTCCCCCACCAATTGATTTCGAGAAAGAATAGAAGAAGCTACTCCAATCCCAGTTTAAGAAAAGATGTTTGAAATAGGCGTAGAGCCCGATATACTGTGCGTTAAAGTCAACCGCCATTAGCGACCTCGCACCAAACGGGAAGAAGCCATCAATCGCCCATGCGATAAACATGATGACCATCGGCGCAAGGAAGCTTGCTAAATAGACCTTTTTCTTAGTCGTCATGTTGCTCTCCTTTCACCGTCATGTTCGTTTCATCTACTAAGTAATGCGGACGTTTCTTCACTTCGTAGTAAATCTTACCGATGTACTCTCCTAATACCCCGATTGAAATCAATTGAATTCCACCAAAGAGCACGACAGAGAAAATCGTTGTGAAGTATCCACTCACGAGTGAATCCGGCGCCACGAAGTATTGAACGAATGTCCAAAGAACGTAAGCTAGTGAGATTAATAAACAGAATAAACCGAAGTTAATGCACATACGAAGTGGCTTATCGTTGAATGATAAAATCCCTTGAATCGCATAGTTCAATGAGAACTTCAATGAGTATTTCGTTTCACCCACTGTACGAACTTGGTTTTCATATTCGATGACTTTTTCTTTAAATCCAATCCAAGAGAAAATCCCTTTAGAGAATCGGTTGTATTCTTGTAATGAAAGAATGGCACGGACCGCTTTACGGCTGAATAGACGGAATTCAGAAACTCCATCCATTAATTCGATATCCATCATTTTGTTTGCAAGACGATAGAAATGTTTTGCTAAAAATGTACGGTGTGGTTTTTCACCCGTACGAGTACGACGAGCACTCACAACGTCATATCCTTGTTCATACGCTTCAATCATTTGTGGAAGAAGTGCAGGTGGATGTTGTAAGTCTCCATCCATTAAAATGACAGCTTCCCCTGTTGCGTATTCAAGTCCTGCAATGGTTCCAGCTTCTTTCCCAAAGTTTCTGCTGAAACTAATATATTTTACGCGAGAATCGCTATCTGCGATTGCAAGCATTTTTTCAAAAGTACGGTCTTTACTACCATCATTAATAAAAATAATTTCAAATTCCGCTTTAGTAATTTTATTGATTTCTGCTACTAAGGCGTCATACATTTTCTGAATCATATTTTCCTCGTTATAAAACGGGATGACAATTGATAATTTCATTATTCCACTCCTCAATCCTTTAAATGTTTATCTCTTATATTATACCATTTATTTGTGTGAAATTCCGCTCATATGCGAATTTTTTTGGGTACAAAAAAACGAGAACTCTTCCTTTTCGAAAGAAGCTTCTCGTTTCTTACTGTTTTAAATTTCTTTTAATCGCTTAATCGCAACGTTTGTCCCTAAAAGTCCCACCAATAAAAAGGTGAATACGACGGCAAAGCATAGCATAAAGAATTCCTCTGGCAATGCTAAAATAATCGAGTCATTTTTTGGATCGAACATCCACGCATCATTGTTAAAGAACACTTGATGGAACTTCACAAAGAGCGTATCGAAGAATGCCGCAATCGCAAAGCAAACGACAACTGGAATTAATACGAGCCATCTGATGGGTCTACGCAATTGCCATGTTTGTCTTCTTTGTCGTAAATATCTCACGCCAAAGAAACTGATAAGCCCTGAAGCAAGTAATACCGCAAAGTTCACGAAGAAGAGACGTTTCACTTCAAAGAAATGGAACAGACCTTGCTGCGAACTTGGAAAATCAGTCATCTTCAATGTATCGATTAATGGATTCGTTAAGTACCCGATGAGTTCATGGTAGTTCATCTTAAGCGTATCCGCACTGTAACCAGTGAGCTTTTCCACTCCAAACCAACCAATCGACCAGTGATACATCGGCTCAAAGAAAATCACAAACGTAATTCCTAAACTTAAAAAGAAGAGGAATAGCGCGATGGAAGTAATCCATTTAGGCACGCGGTAAGTTCTTGTTAAATAGTCCATTCACTCAAATCCTCTACCAAGTGCGTTGGTTGTTCTTCCACTTTTTCTAAGTCTTCGCGAGTTGAAAATCCTGTTAGTACCATCAGCGTATCCATGCCGTATTGAATGCCGGCTTGAATATCCGTTTGGTAGTTATCTCCCACCATTGCGATGTCTTCTTTTGTAAAATGACGGTCTGGGAATTTAGCGTTTAAATAATCCAATGCAGACTCCATAATCACGCTACTTGGTTTACCGATAATAATCGGCTCTACTTGTGTCGCCACTTTTAAGAAACCAGTGATGGCACCTGACCCTGGAATTGGGCCTTTTTCGCTTGGTAAGTTCGAGTCGATATTGGTTACGATATAAGTTGCCCCATTACGAATCGCAAGTGTTGCTGTTTCTAAGTCTTTATAAGTCACATTACGGTCAAGCGACTGCAACACGACTTCTGGGTCTTCAGAAACAAGCGTATATCCAGCTGCTTCAACTTGATTTTTAATCGCTTCTTCCCCGATGATCATGACACGGTTCACGTTGAAATGAGACTTCAAATAATCCACTGCCGCAACACCGCTTGTATACACTTCGTCTGCCGAAACTTCGGTGCCATAGTTCACACGTAAGTTTTCGGCTACTTGTGCAGGTGTTTTTGTAGCGTTGTTTGTTACAAATAGGAATGGAATCTTGGCTTCTTGCAATCTCTTAATAAATGCTTCGGCCGTTGGAATACGGTCTTTTCCACGGTACATTGTTCCATCTAAATCAATAAAATATGCTCTATACATTTAGTTACCTCTTTGTTGGTTTTCTCGAATATGGAATCCTTTCTTCTGAGTGGATTTCATAGGGCTCTTCTTCACCTTGCTACTTGTTGGTTTCTCCACTTCTTTCATTGAGAAATGTTGCGAAGATTTCTTTTGTTTTGGTTTGAAGTTATTGCCTTCATATTCTTTTTCTTTCATCGTTTCTTTTGGAATAAATTCTTTCAAATTAAACGATTGATCTTTTTTCGTCTTTTGATTTGTCTCATTATTGCGTTTCTTCTGACGGTTTTGAGACTTCTCTTTAAACTTACGCTTGTTATTTGAACGGACTGGACTATCTAAATCCGCCGGACTAAATACATGTTCTCTGCGTTGATTGTTTTGACGTTTGCGTTGATTATTGCGTTCACGTCTTGGACGTTGTTGTGTTTTCTCTTCTTCCACAACTGGCTTATGTTGCGCCTCTGGGTCTCTTTCTAACACGAAATATTGGCACCCAAAATTACAATATTCTAATAAATATTCTTGTAAATAATCGATATCACGGTCTGGAGTCGCCAATTTATGCGAATGTTTGAAGAAACCTTTCAAACGTAATTTCTCATGGCCCCAGTCGCCAACGATGTAATCATAGCGCTCAAAAATATCATTATAGCGCTCGTTTAACGCTTCAATATTAAATCCGTCACGGTAATCTTCGACGATTTCATAATGTACATCATCAATCATCACGGTTGTATCTCCAACCATTACCGCACGCTTCACTTCTTCTTCAGGCGTTGTCACAATCTCTTCTAAGACTTGACTTAATTCCTGTGAAAGTGTTTCTGCTTTCTGTTCAGTCATGATTCTTCCTTTCTTTGAATACTAATTCTTTTTCAATAATCGTTCTTAATAAATCTGGATAAATAATTTCGTTGTCCCCTTTTTCTTCAATCAATGGGAAAAATGGAACGAATCGCATATGGTCTGGGCAAACAAAAGTAATGAACTCATCATCTGTCAACGTTCTTCCATCCATAACGATTTCGCCACTAGCGAGCTGAAATCCTGTATAAAGGATCTCTCCAAACAGTTTACCACGAAAACCATATCCACGAATAGCTTTTTCTAGTAATTCAGGCTGCTGTTCTTCAAAAATGCGTAATAGTTGTTTAAAATCCGACACGCTAAAGCGACTCTTGTTCAAGTGAATTGGATGTGGCATGCATTCATGTAAGTTAAACTTTGTGAGCGGTCCCTCTTTAAACGGTACTACGAAAAGTCCAGTATAAGTAAATGCTACCGAAACTCCAGTTTGTCTCGTCATCGCTTCTAATGAGAGAAGAGCTAGTTCTTTTACGGAATATGCTGGAATATGCGGGAGTACCACTTCTTCTTTCAAGAGGGCAATCCCTTCTTGGCGAAGGTCTTCACCTTCGTCAATAGTCGAATCCTCTTTTAAATCCTCTACCGCAATCATTTTATCAGAAAGTGGAATCAAGCGACTCCCTTCTGTCTTCAAATGAAGTTCGCCAATATAAGCACCATACTTAAATCCACCAGTTAGAAGAGTTTGGTTTACCCATTTTCCTTCTTCAAAGAAATGATGCGTATGTGCCCCAAGAATCACTTGAATTTCAGGATAAGTTTCGGCAATCAGATGATCCATTTCAATTCCTAAATGTGACAGTAAGATAATCTGATGACCGCCTGCTGCAAGCGTCGGTACAAGGCGCTTCAACGCATCCATCGGCTCTTCAATCAAATAGCCATTTGGACCATAGCTTTCTGGATACGATGCCGTCAACCCGATAAATGCAATACTGCAATCGTCCACTGTTTCGAAGTGAACTTCTTTTGCAAACGGAGGCACTTCTCCAGTTGTTGCCCATTTGACATTTGAAATAATGACTTCAAACTGGCGACCTTCATACGCTGCCTCTAATTCAAGCGGTGTATATGCTGTTCCTTCGTTATTCCCAAGGGTCGCAAAATCGATTTGCTCTTCGTTCAACACTCTTGACGCAATCTTTCCGTCCTCTGCTTCAACCAATGGATGAACACGGTCAATCAGGTCTCCTAGATCAATCCCAAATACCTTCTGCCCTTCTTTTTCAAGCTGGGCTCTACGCTCCTTCATAAAGCGTGTTTGCGTCTTTATGGAATGAAAGTTCGAGTGCATATCATTGATGTGAAGAATCGTTACTTCACTCATGCTTCCACCTCATCTGGATGATTTTCGAATACTATTGCTTGTGTTAACTGTTGTAAATCCTGTGGTGCAATCTCTAATTGGAGACCACGTTTTCCCGCAGAGATACGAATCGTTTTTTGCTCCATCGCATGATGCTCGATGAAGGTTGGGAATTTCTTCTTCATTCCAATCGGTGAACATCCTCCGCGTACATATCCTGTTAATGGTTCCAGTTTATCTAGTGATAATAATTCTACGCGTTTATTTCCTGAAACTTTCGCAATCGTCTTTAAATCTAATTCTCGGTGGGCCGCAATACAAGCGACTAAATGTCCTGTCTTATCGCCTGTTAATACGATGGTTTTGTAGACTTCCTCAACAGGAATTCCCATTCCCTGTGCTGCATGAATCGCATCAAGGTGTGCTGTATCTACATCATATTCATGAATGGCATATGGAACTTTCGCCTGTTCGACCATTCGAACTGCATTTGTTTTGATTACTTTTTTCTTTTTCACGTAAAATCACTCCTTTTTCCATTTTACCACAAGGAGCAATCTATTTGAAATCTCCTTTCATCTTCCCTACAACCTTTTGCAAAAAGTAAAAATCCCTAAGAAAACTCTTAGGGATTTTGGTTCTAATCTAATAAACTAAGTCGACGAATGAAATCAGCATTCGACTTCGTTTCTCTTAATTGCTTCACGAGTTGCTCACTCGTTTCAAGCCCGTCTCCTTTAATAGCATGACGCACTTTCCAAATGGCTTCTAACGTTTCTTGTGAAAGGAGCATGTCTTCTTTACGAGTACCTGAACGTTTCACATCAATCGCAGGAAATACTCGTCTTTCCGCAAGTTCTCTCGAGAGATGGATTTCTGAATTACCTGTTCCTTTGAACTCTTCGTAAATGACATCATCCATACGGCTACCTGTTTCCACTAACGCCGTAGCGAGAATTGTTAAGCTTCCGCCCTCTTCGATATTTCTGGCAGATCCAAAGAATTTTTTAGGACGATACAACGCTGCTGGATCAATCCCACCGCTCAATGTTCTTCCTGAAGGTGGAATCGTTAAGTTATACGCACGGGCAAGACGTGTGAGGCTATCCATCAAGATAATCACGTCACGTCCATCTTCTACAAGACGTAGCGCACGTTCCAGCACTAATTCACTAATCTTAATGTGGTTTTCTGGAAGCTGGTCGAAAGTAGAATACACCACTTCCGCATCTACCGTTCTCTCGATGTCCGTTACCTCTTCAGGTCGTTCATCGATAAGTAAAATAATCAATTCGGCTTCTGGATAATTCGTCGTAATTCCATTAGCGATTTCTTTAAGTAAACTTGTCTTCCCTGCTTTTGGCGGAGCTACAATAAGCCCACGTTGCCCAAAACCAATCGGGCAAATTAAATCCAACATACGAGAAGCGATGCGACCACGTGTGGTTTCTAGCACCATTTGCTTTTCAGGATATAATGGTGTAAGCCCTGGGAAATGGTCACGCTCTTTGGCTTCTTCAGGATCTTTTCCATTCACGAAACCAACTTGCATCAACCCATTAAACTTCTCACCTTGACGTGGCGGACGTGCTGTCCCACTCACAAGGTCCCCATTTCGAAGGTCGAAACGGCGAATTTGCGAAGAAGAAATATAAATATCTTCCTGACTGCTTGAATAGTTAATCGGTCTTAGGAATCCAAAGCCTTCTGCGCGGTTAATGTCTAAGACACCTTCCACTTGGAAAAATCCAGTAGCTTCTTCTTGAGCACGAAGAATCGCAAGTGCCAATTCCTTTTTATTCATTTGACCGTAATAAGGAATTTTATAATGTTTGGCAAAGCCGTACATCTCTTTTAAAGTTTTTTCTTGTAAGCTTTGAAGCGTTACAGTTTCCACTTGTTCTGGCATAGTGTCCCTTCTTACTCTTCAATCATCGTAATATCGGCACCTAATGCTTGTAGTTTATCAACGATGTTTGAATAACCACGTAGGATATGTCCGATATTTGAAATCTTCGTTGTTCCTTCAGCCATTAATCCAGCTACCACCAGTCCAGCTCCTGCACGTAGATCGCTAGCCGCAACTTCCGCACCAATTAATGGTGTTGGCCCTTCAAATGTAATGATGTCTTCAATCACTTTTCCACGAGCGCCCATACGATTTAATTCTGGTACGTGACCAACACGTTTTGGATAAATGGTATCCACAATCATCGCAGTCCCTGTTGCTTTACTAAAGAGCGGCGTAATCGTTTGTTGCAAGTCTGTCGCAAAACCTGGGTAAGGCATTGTTTTAATATTGACAGCTTTTAACTCATTTGTCGGGAAAACATAAATATCGTCTTCGCCAACTTCCATCTTCACGCCCATTTCGTTCATTTTCGCAATCAAACTTTCTAAGTGTTCGAAGATCACGTTTTTCACACGAACGCCCTCACCAACTGCTGCTGCAATCGATAAATAAGTTCCTGCTTCAATACGGTCTGGAATAATGGTATGCGTACATCCATGTAAGCTTTCCACACCTTCCACACGAATAATGCTTGTTCCAGCACCTTTAATATTGGCACCCATTTTATTTAATAAGTTTACTACATCGATAATTTCAGGCTCGCGCGCTGCATTTTCGATAATCGTTTTTCCTTTTGCACGAACAGATGCTAGCAATACGTTAATTGTCGCACCTACAGACACAACGTCCATATAAATTTTCGTACCAACAAGGCCTTCTTCGCCAGTAGATAAGTAGATAGCACCATCATGGTCTCTCACATCAGCACCAAGCGCTTTGAAACCTTTTAAATGTTGGTCAATTGGACGAGGGCCTAAGAAGCAGCCACCTGGAAGTCCAACAACCCCTTCTCCAAATTTAGCAAGAGTTGCTCCCATAAAATAATAAGAAGCACGCATGCTTTGGATTTTCCCTTTTGGCATCGGAATAGATTTCATTTCTCTTGGGTCGATGGTTAACGTTCCATCAACGAATTCTGTTTTTACGTTAAAATCATTCAAAATTTCAATTAAGGCATCTACGTCCTGAATCTCAGGGACACCCTCTAATACGACTGGTTCATTCGCGATAATAGCAGCCGGAATTAAAGCTACTGTACTGTTTTTAGCTCCACTAATGGTCACTTCCCCTTTAAGTGGCTTACCGCCGTTAATGACTAATTTTTTCATACTCAAATTCCTTTCACTAAATCTTCTAAACTATTATAGCATGTTCACATAATAATCCGCTATCTTTTAATCGTTCGCATCTATTGTTAACCATTAAAAATTCAATAGTTGACAATCGTTTCAAATCTGTTACACTTAAAAACATGAATACTGATGAAAGGAGGATATTATGAGCACTAAACAGGACGTTTTACGTCTTTTATATAGTACCGTGGACAAACCTCTTTCAGGACAAGATATCGCAGAACAACTGAATCTTTCTCGTACTGCTGTGTGGAAAGCCATCCAGCAATTAAAAAAAGATGGTTACGAGATCACCTCAAGTACAAAAGTTGGGTATCAATTATCCAGACAGACGGATTTGTTAACCCTTGAAGGCATTCGCACTCATTTGGGAGAGGACCTTCAAGATTGGGATATTCAAGTTTTTGAAACAACTACTTCAACCAATGATTTGGCTAAAACATACGGCGCATCAGGCTCGAGAGTCCCTACCTTCTTTATTGCAGAAGAGCAAACAGCAGGTCGTGGACGACTAGGAAGAACATTCCTCTCTCCACCAAAATCTGGACTTTATATGAGTATCTGTATTTTCCCAGAAGGTGATTTGGACAGTATTTCGCTGATTACTTGTGCTACGGCGGTTGCTGCGACACGAGCGGTGGAATCCTTTATCCATGAAAAAATTGGGATTAAATGGGTGAACGACCTCTATTTTCACGATAAAAAGATCGCCGGTATCTTAACAGAAGCCGTGACGAATATTGAAGCTCAAAAAGTCGATGCACTGATTGTCGGAATGGGAATTAACTTGCATATCGATGATGCTATTATTCCAGAGGATTTAAAACCGATTATCGGTTCCCTCTTTTCTCCGCAAGAAATTCCAGACGGTTTTAGCCGCAATGAATTCGTAGCTCGTTTCCTAAAAGAATGGAATCAATGCTACGAGGACATCAATGCCGGTAAACGAGACTTCATGGAAGAATACAAAGACCATTCCATCATTGTCGGCAAGAAAGTCAATGTCATTAGCGGTATGAAAACATATCCTGCCACTGCAAAAAGCGTGGACAATAACGGGCATCTTATCGTCCAAACAGATGACGGTGCCATTCATTCATTATCTTATGGCGAAGTAAGCATTCGCGCAGAAAACTAAAAGATTAGGAGTTAAACACATGAAAAAATTATCGATTAAAACAATTGTGCTCGCAGCACTTCTAGGAGCACTCTGCTATGTATCTAGCTACTTAAAAATTCCGATTGGTCCAGTACCATTCTCAGCTCAAACAGCCACAGTGATTTTGGCATCATTACTATTGCCACCAGTTGGCGCTTTTGCTGCTCAATTTATCCACTTCCTTTTACTTTTCCTATTAGGTGGCGGTACAGCACTATTCGTATCACCTTCATTTGGATTTGTCATTGGATTTATGGTTGCGGCTCCTGTGATTTCATTTATCGGAAACCGTATCAACAATATCTTCGGTTGGGTGATTGCCGCTCTTGTGGGTGAAGTGATCTTCTACCTCATCGGAATTCCATATATGACTTTCGTACTCTTAAGCGTTAAGATGCAAGAACTCAGCCTTCAACAAATTCTTGGCTTCGGTTTATATCCATTCATTCTTCCTGACTTAGGAAAATTAGTTGTTGCCGTATTCCTTGCCGATCGTATTAAAGCTATTACGAAAAAACACTTTTAAAAAGCAACAAAAATAAGCTAGGCATAATGCCTAGCTTATTTTTATTGTTCAAGGATTAACCCCAGAATGTAACTCCTAGTACATGTCCTAAGAATGCAAGACCGATTCCGGCAACTAATAGAAGAACGATACAACGTAATGGCGTCCATTTTTTACGCGCTAATAAGTAGTAAAGTCCTAAAGTAATTCCTAATGGAATTACTTTTGGTAATACACCATCTAAGATTGCTTGGATAACAATTGGTTTTTCACCGTTTGCGATTTGAATTCCTAATTTAGTACCACCGTAAAGGCTAGTTAAAGCCCCAACAACAAATACTCCAAGGATTGAAGCAGCACGAGTGAATTCTTTGGCATTTGCAGTAAAGATACCGATTGCGTCAGTTCCTAAGTTATAAGACCAGTGCATTAACCAGTAACGAATTGCAAATTGGAAGATATTAAATACCGCTAAGAATAGTAATGGCCCAGCGATGCTTCCTTTTAATGCAAAGTCTGAAGAAATACCGGCTACGATTGGAACTAATGTGAACCAGAATAAAGCGTCACCGATACCACCCAATGGTCCCATTGCAGCAACACGTACTGCACGGATTGTTGGGATATCTGCTTTGTTTTGTTCAAGAGATAATACAATCCCCATTACGAATGTTACTAAGAATGGGTGAGTATTAAAGAACTCTAAGTTGTGTGACATTGATGCAGCTAAGTCATCTTTGTCTGTATGGATTTTTTCCAACCCTGGTAAAATACCGTATAACCAGCCACCTGCTTGCATACGTTCATAGTTGAAAGAAGATTGTAAGAAAATTGAACGCCATGCCATTTTGTTTAACGTTGCTTTATCTAAGCGTGGAGCAGGCGTTTGGTTTTTATAAGAATCTGGAATATTATATGCCATCTTCTTCACCTCCATCGTTCACAATGCTAGCACCCGCTGTTTTGAATTTTGTTTGGATTTGGAAATCCCAGTATGCAATTGCAAAACCAATGAACGCTAATAATACTAATGCAGATCCAGCTAAGCTTTCACTTGCAGAAACAATGTTTGCTAAAGCAAAACCTAAGAAGTAGAAGCCCCATAGTTCTTTAGAAACCATTACTTTTAGTAAGATTGCAAACCCAACAAAGCGCATCATTCCACCGGCAGCACCTAACCCACCCATGAACCACTTAGGAATTGAGTCAGTTAAAGTGTCCCCAATAGTTTGTCCACCGATAAAGAATAATACAACTACAAGACCAAAAATAGCTCCTAATGCAGCCATTGCTAAGTAGTTCAAGCGAGCAATTCCTTTTGGATTTGCATCGTGTGCATACTTATCAGCCACAGCCATCATTGGTGACATTAAAGCAAAGATTAAAGTAACGCCATATTGACCTAAAAGCGCAAATGGAACAGCTGCACCTACTGCAGCAGCTGGTTCTAATTTAAGGCTGATAGCTAATACTGTCGCCATAATTCCGCCGATTACGGGATTAGGTGGTTGTGCCCCACCGACTGGCATGTTACCGATTGTCATTAATTGGTAAGTACCCCCAACAACTAACCCTGTTTGTACGTCGCCCAAAATAGCTCCGATCACTGGCCCCATTACGATAGGTTGGTATAGTGATTCTAAAAAGCTGAATTGGTCAATCGCAGCAACAAAAGTTACAAGGAATACTAATAAGATTTGAATAAAACTTGCTTGCATATTCATTGACCCCTTTTATAAATATAAATTATTGAAATAATTTCGAAACGTCTTCTTTTCCTTCAGTTGGTACTTTCTGAATTTCAAGTTCGACACCTAACTCCTGCAGTCTTCTGAACGCAGCAACATCCGCATCATCAACCGCAACAACACCTGCAACTTGGCGTTTACCTTCCGCCATATGCATGTTCCCAATGTTAACCTTCTTGATTGGCACTCCTCCCTCTACTAATTTCACTACGTCTTGAGGATTTTCACAAATGATGAAAATCAACTGACGGTCTGCTGCTTTACCGATGACATTAATCGTTTTTTCAATCGTGAAATAACGAGTTTGTGCACCAGTTGGAGCAGCCATATCCATTAACCCTTGACGCATCGGATCCGCAGCCACTTTATCATTTGCAACAAGCAGTAGGTTGGCCCCTAAGTAAGATGACCATTGAGTCGCAACTTGACCGTGAATCATACGATTGTCAATTCGTGTTAATAAAATATTTGGCATTACTAGCTCTCCTTTCATAAAAAGCTAAATTCATTATACATAATTCTTCGATTTTTTGGAAGCGTTTTAGTAGAACTTTTTTAATAAATTCTTCATTTTTGAGTTTTTATTACATTTTTGTATTGTTAATTTGTAAAACATTATATATAAATGCTTTTTCCACCACTTTGATGTCAGACAACTCTCACTAATCTCTACAAATATATTTGAATTTCTTCACAATTAACAAAGTCCCCCCTCAATTTTTTCCCATAAAAAAAGAAGCTTAGAATCTAAGCTTCCATTTCACTTTATTTTGATTTTCCGATAATAGAACTAGTTCCACTGATAGTCACGATGACACCAAACGCAATGATAATCATTCGATTGACCATCTCTCCTGAGACAAAGAAACTTCCAGCGATAATCAGAACTCCTGCTAAACTAACAAATAATGTTTTAGCAAGCGATCCTTGCTGTTCATTTTGCTTCGCTCGGTTTAAGTCTCCTTCTTGAACTCCCTTTTGCACCACATACTTTGGCAAAATACTTTTCAGATAAGCAACCGTCGCAAGCGCGTAGAATAACGCTCCTACAAATACGCATAGCAACACATCACTCGGAAAGAAACTATAGAAAATAGCTCCTAAAGCAAATGCTATAACAAAGCGATGTCTAAAGGCATTAAAAGTCACTAAGTCATCTGTCGGAATATGATAAACCGTCTTTAAGAATGGTAGATAGAAATAATCCTTACCGTCAGCTCCTGTATAAAACTCTCCAAAAATCGATTGCATACAGTCACCGCTTATAAGACTTCAGAAATTGCAAAACGAGATACCGTAATCACGACGCCTTTTGCAATCTCAACATCCACTTTTTCTTCGTCAACTTTCTTTACAGTACCATATAATCCATTCGCACAGACAACACGTTTTCCAATTTGTAACGCTTCATGTAATTTCTCAAAATACTGTTGTTGACGTTTCATATTTTTTCTTGAGAAGAAATAATAAATCCCTAAAATTACAACGACGAATACGATAAACGTAAGGGAACTCACTAAAATAATATTGGCAGTCATTAAATCCCATCCTCGTCATCAAATTCATCAATGTCATTATGTTGAATCGTTGGTAAGCTTACTTGTTGGATGGCTTCTTTACCAGCTAATAAGCTTTGTGTTACCACGTCTTGCGCACTTGCAGCAAATTCACGTAACATTGCAATTTCAATCAGCATTGGTAAGTTTGTTCCAACAACAACTTCCACATTTTCAAAATCAACAGAAGCTAACATGGCAGCCTTAAATGGACTTCCTCCTAAAAGGTCCGCGAATACAACGATTCCTTCTGTTTCTTCTTGCAATTCAGCCATTGCGTTTCTTAAATTATTTTCAAGAGCTTCCATTGGTTCACTTTCTAAAAATGGTACCACGCGATATGCCGCTTGTTTTCCAGCGATCATCTCTAACGCTTGTCCCACTCCAACAGCAAATTGCCCATGCCCAGTAAGAATTAACCCTATCATTCCATTTCCTCCTAAATACTTAATACCTTAATACTAGACCAGGTTTCATTAAATAGCAAGCACAAATTAATGCGTTTTCATAAATTTCCGTGAAAATAAAACGTGGAGCATTGACGTTTCACTGGGGGGTGACAATACTCCACGTTTAAAAGCTATACGAATATTTTTGTTTTACCGATTAGAACAATTCTTTGTAGAAAGCAATTGTTTCTTCTAATGTTGGCATGAATGGGTTACCTGGTGCACAAGCATCGATTAACGCATTCTTAGATAGATATTCGAAGTCGAAGTCTTTTTCTTCAATTCCTAATTCAGTTAATTTCTTAGGAATACCTACTGTTTCAGAAAGAGTTTCGATTTCTTTGATTGCGTATGCTGCACATTCTTCATCAGATTTACCTTCAGTTTGTAAACCTAAAGCTTTTGCAACATCACGGAATGCAGCTGGAACACGTTTTGCATTTTCGCGTTCGATAATTGGTAATAACATTGCACAGCATACACCGTGTGGAAGTTTGTAAACAGCACCTAATTGGTGAGCCATTGAGTGAACATAACCAAGTCCAGCGTTGTTGAATGACATACCGCCTAAGAAGATTGCGTTCACCATACCTTCACGAGCTTCGATGTCATGACCATCTTTAACAGCACGTGGTAAGTATTCTTTAATTAATTCAATTGCTCCAATTGATAATTTCTTAGTAACACCGTAAGCACCTGGAGTTACTAAAGCTTCAACCGCGTGAGTTAAAGCATCCATACCTGTTGCTGCAGTTAATGCTGCTGGTTTAGATACCATTAATTCAGGGTCGTTTACAGAGATTAAAGCTAGGCTGTTTTTATCAACCATTACCATTTTAACTTTTCTTTCTTCGTCTGTAATTACGTAGTTGATTGTAATTTCAGCTGAAGTACCTGCAGTTGTATTGATTGCTACAACTGGTAAGCCTTTTTTAGAAGATTTGTGTAATCCTTCGTAGTCTTGTGGTTTACCACCGTTTGTTGCAATTATTGAAATACAGCTTGCACAGTCTTGAGGTGAACCTCCACCTAAGCTGATGATGAAGTCACAGTTGTTTTCTTTAACTGCAGCAACCCCATCGTTAACGTTTTTACAAGTTGGGTTTGGTTCTACATCAGAGTAAACTACAAAGTCCACACCTGCTTCTTTTAAAGGTTCTGTTACTTTGGGAAGAATATCACTTGATTCGATAAATTTATCTGTTACTAAAAGAGCTTTATGATATCCTAATTCTTTTACGTAAGGTCCAATTTCTCTTACGACTCCTCTTCCGATTAAGTTAATAGCTGGTACATAAAATGTTGACATAATTTTTCTCTCCTAACTAATAAGTAAGTTTATAAAACACCTTTTTTCAAGATGATGTTACCGTATAAGGCACTTTCTCCCGTTTGAATCACAAGATAAGCGTCTTTTGCTTGTTCGTAAAACTCAAATCGTTCGAACTCTTTAATCGCTGCTCCTGGGTGATTTTCTTCTAAGAGACGTTTATATTCATCCCAAATCACTGGAACTGTTGGATCTCCTGGAACGACTTGCATTAGTCCTGCTTGATATGAACTGTAAGTATCTAATGGCAATACTTGTAAAATCGCTTCTAAAGCTACAGGAACACCATGACCGTCCATACGAATCACTCGTTGACCGATACGATGAGCTGGAAAGTTTGCATCCGCAAGCACCAATTCATCTCCATGTCCCATTTCCATTAAATATTTCACAAGCTCAGGGCTTAAAATTTTAGGAATTTGTTTTAACATTACTGAATTCCTCTCTTCACTTTATTGAATTTCAAGCGAATTTCTTCTAAATTCTCAATCGCACGACTTTCATAACGCGTTACAGGTTCTGAAGCCTTGATAATGTCTTGTGCTTCTTTGCGACTTGAAATCACTCCAAGAGTTAGCATTTGTGACAAGATATTTCCAAGTGCACTCGCTTCTACCGGTCCTGTAATAACTGTACGTCCTGTAAAGTCTGCTGTTAACTGGCAAAGCAATTTGTTTTGAATGCCTCCGCCGACCATTTGAACAGTTGTCATTTCGTGTTTTGTCAATTGTTCTAATTGCGTAATCGTTTCTAGATAAGTTAAAGCTAAACTTTCTAGAACGACACGAACGATTTGACCTTTCGTTTGCGGCACTTTTTGTCCACTCACTTTACACCATTCTTTAATTTTTGTTTCCATTTCTCCAGGAGAAGCGAAAACAGGGTCATTTGGATGAATCCAAGTTTGGTTATCCGTTACTTCTTCGGCTAATGTCACCATTTCGCCAAAGCCAACTTCTTCCCCTTGCAAGCGCCAGTCGCGTTGTAATTCTTGAATAATCCACATTCCTGTTGTGTTTTGTAAGAGACGATATTTACCATCAAAACATCCTTCATTTGTAAGTCCTGAGGCAAATGCTTCATCCGTTACAACAGGCTCGTCAGATTCTGTTCCGACAAGCGACCAAGTACCACATGAAATAAAGACAGTGCCTTTTTCATGTTCATATGGAATCGCAAGTACTGCAGCAGCTGTATCATGTCCAGCCCCTGCAATCACGTCAAACGGATCCACTTTCAACTGTTGAGTGATGCGTGGTGATAATTGTCTTAAAACTTCACCATTCTTCGTTGGCGTTGTGAACCATTTACGCGGAATGTCTAAACGTTCAAACACTTCTTCTGAGAAGTCTTGTGTGAAGATATCCAGTAACCCACTTGTACTTGCAATCGTGTATTCATTTGAGAGTACACCTGAAAGTAAGTAGTTGATTAAATCTGGGATAAACAACACGCGTTGAACGATATTTCTTAATTGTGGTTTTTCTTGCAAATCTGAATAGATTTGTAAGACCGTATTAATGGTTGCAGGCTGCACACCTGTTTTTTGGAATAATTCTTTCTTCGAGATAGCGTTATAAAATGACTCCTCGTATCGACCCATTCGGTTATCTCTGTAACAATGTGGTTGATAGAGCAAATCTCCATTTTGATCTAGATAGGCATAGTCTACTCCCCATGTATCAACAGAGATGGAACGAATCGGAATCGAATCTTTGGAAGCCTTCTTGATTCCTTGCTTAATTTCTCCAAACAAGTGCAACAAATTCCAATACAAACCATCATTAAGATTCACCGGTTCGTTTTTGAACCGATGAACCTCTGATAATTGGAGGGAGTGCCCGTCATAAATCGCCTGCATAACACGTCCTGAACTTGCGCCTAAATCAATGGCTAATAATTTAATCAAGCTCATGTTTTCTCCTCCATTACTAATCCCTATTTTTTATTCGTATAGTAAAGCTTTGATTTCTTCGCTATCGATGTTCTTAGCGTCATACCATTTAGAACCAGTATCCACGTCTTTAACTGTTTCACCTTTAGCTGCAGCGATTGCTAATTTAACAGCTTGGTAACCAATTTGAACTGGGTCTTGAGTTACAGAACCAACGAAGATTCCTTTACGGATAGCATCTTGTTGTAATGCACCTGAGTCGAAACCAACAGCTAAGATTTTGTCTGCGCCAAGTTTAGATTCTTTGAAACCGCCGTTAGCGTTGATGATTGCTTTTGCAGCGAATTCGTTAGAACCATAGATTGCGATAGTGTCTTCTTTTTCAAGAACTGTAGAAGCTTCAGTTTTACCTGCAGCATCGTCTACTTGAGCTGGAACACGAACTTCAATAACAACTTTAGCATCAGCTTCAGCTACATCGTTTTTGAATTTGTCATGTCCAGTTACAGCAGTTTTAATGCCTTTTTTGTTTAACAATTCAACCATTTTATCAATGAAACCTTTTGTTCTTTGAGTGATTGAAAGTGAGTTAACTTCTTGAGAAACAACCCCGATACGAACTTTCTTGTCGCCGACTTTGCTTTCAAGTAATTTGAATAAGTGTTCAGCAGCGTTACCACCAGCAGCATGGTTGTCTGTTGATGCAGTAGCTTTGATAGCTCCTTCTGGTGCTCCTGGAACCCCTGAGTCAAATCCGATAATAGGAATGTTTTTAGATTGTGCTTGTTTAATCGCATCTAATTCTGCTTCAGTATCTAATGCAGCTAAAGCGATTGCTTTTGGATTTTTGTTGATCGCATTGTTTAATTGTTCCAATTGTTCTGCGATTGCTGTTTCATTTTGAGGTCCTACGAAAGTAATTTTAGCACCTAATTCTTGAGCTGCTTTTTCAGCCCCTTTGTTTACAGCTTTCCAGAAGTCATGTTGGAACCCTTTAGCGATTACTTCTACTTTGAAGTCTCCGCTTGCTTGAGCTTTATTATTTCCACCGTCAGCATTTGATTTATTTGAAGTACATCCTGCTAATAAAGCAGAAGCACAAGCTAGAGTTGCAATAGCATATTTGAACGATTTTTTCATGATTTATTCTCCTTTATATGTCCTTTTTGACCCTTTCTTTGAAGGTGTCTTCCCAACTCATTGTGTCAATATCAAACTATTTTTTCTTATTCATGCGGATTAAGATATCAGAGTAAACGGCAACGATTACAACGAAACCTGTGATGAATAATTGATAGTGTGGTTGTAAGTCGATGTATGGTAAACCAATCTTCAAGACAGACATGATGAATACCCCGATGATTGTACCAACAACTGAACCAACCCCACCGGCAAGTGAAGTACCACCGACAACTACTCCGGCGATGGCATCAAGTTCCATACCGTTCCCTGTACCAGGAAGGATAGTTGAATAAGTTGCAGCATATGCGATACCAGCTAAACCTGCTAGAAGTCCACTGATGACATAAGCCATACCTTCCCATTTGATAACGTTTACACCTGAAAGTCTAGTAGCTTCTTTATTTGAACCGATGGCAAAGATGTAACGACCAATTTTTGTTTTATTTAAAACAATGGCTGCAATAATCGCTACGACAATCAAGACGATCAACCCGGTTGGAAAATTATCTTGCGTTCTGAATAAGTCTTTGTACCAGCCTTCACCAGTTCCACGTAATGGGAACGTTACACTTTGTACGTTTGATACGATTGAGCTTAAACCACGTGAAATCATCATTGTACCAAGTGTTGCGATGAATGGTGGTAATCCAAATTTCGCAATTAAAATTCCGTTGAATAATCCAAATACACCCCCAATCACTAATATTGCCAACAATGCTAGCCATAATGGCCAACCCATTTTTGTATGGAGCACTCCACCAACGATGGCAGAACACATCATTACTGTACCGATTGATAAGTCAATACCGCCGGTGATAATAACGAATGTTACCCCAATTGCTAAGAAACCAATGTAATAAGATGCGTCTAAAATGCTGACCGCTGTATCAAACGAACGGAACGATTCACTTGAGACTGCAAAGAATGTGAAAATCACGATCAACGCGATTAATGCAATTAATTTTTGTAATCCAACTGATTGTACCAGTTTCGTCCATAGGGACTTTTTCTCTTCCATATCAATACCTCTCTTCGATTATCGATCCGTTGCTAAAGCGAGGATACGTTCTTGAGTTGCTTGACTGATATCAAGTTCCCCTGTTTTACGTCCTTCACACATGACAACAATACGATCGCTCATACGTAAAATTTCTGTAAGCTCTGAAGAAATCATAATGATTGATTTTCCTTGAGCTACTAGTTCATTCATTAATGAGTAGATTTCACTTTTCGCACCAACGTCAATTCCTCGAGTTGGTTCGTCAAAAATTAGAATATCGCTATTTTGTTCTAGCCATTTCGCAATAACAACTTTTTGTTGGTTACCACCTGATAAGTTCCGAACTAGTTGTTTCGATGATGGTGTTTTCGTTCTTAATTGTTTAACGAATTCATCACTGACTTTGATAATTTCACCGTCATCGATTAAACCACCCTTAATGTACTTATCAAGGTTTGTCATTACTGTGTTATTGGCAATGGTCATATCAACGATACATCCATAACGTTTACGGTCTTCTGAAAGATAACCAATACCTTCTTTAATAGCATCTTGAGGATTTTTAATATCAACCTCTTTACCATTAATTTTAATGGTTCCGCTATCTTTCTTATCCGCTCCGAATAGTAAACGAGCTACTTCTGTTCGGCCCGCTCCCATTAATCCAGAGAAACCTAAGATTTCACCTTTATGAAGCACAAAGCTAACATCTTTTACGTGGCTTCCTGAGTTTAAGTGTTCCACTTCTAATACAACAGGTGCTCCTTCTGGTACTGCAGAAACCGCTTTCGGATCTTCGTAAATAGTACGACCAACCATCATTGCGATGATCTCGTCCTTTGTAGTTTCTTTTGTATTTACAGTTCCAACATATTCCCCGTCCCTCATAACCGTTACACGGTCCGTAATACGGGCAATTTCGTCCATACGGTGAGAAATATAGATAATTCCTACACCTTTAGCACGTAAGTCATCAATAATTGCGAATAATTCATTAATTTCTGATTCTGTTAACGCTGCTGTTGGTTCGTCGAAAACAATAATCTTAGCATCCATTGACAATGCTTTGGCAATTTCAACCATTTGTTGTTTACCAACTGTTAAGTTTCCCACTTTTTCTTGTGGATTAATATCCAGTTTCAACAATTTGAATAATTCTTTTGCCTTTTTATTTCCGGCATTATCGTTGATGAAGAGACCTTGATTAATTTCTTCACGACCGATGAAGATGTTTTGAGCCACTGTTAAGTGGTTCATCATATTCAACTCTTGGTGCACGATTACAATCCCATCGTCCATAGCCTCTTTTGGCTTAGAATATTCTACTTGTTTTCCGTTATAGTGAATCGTTCCTTCATTCGCGCCGTAAATACCTGTCAATACTTTCATCAAAGTGGATTTACCAGCCCCGTTTTCACCCATTAGCGCGTGTACTTCACCTGTTCTTAGGTCAAAGTCTACACCTTTTAAGGCTTTTACAGGTCCAAACGATTTCACAATTCCCTTCATTTCAAGAATAACTGGATTACTCATGCATTTCACCTACCTGTTCCAGTTTTGTAATACGCTCTTTTAGCGTTTCTATTTGTTCTTGTTGATTTACAATGATATTTACAACTTCTAGCAGCAAGTGGCTATTCATAAAATGATCTTGCGCATGAACGGAAAGAAGTGATGGACTTGCGCCCTCTCCTCTAATTTCTTGCTGAATCATTTCTGTTTGAACATTATGCGCTTCAACTCCTTTAACTCGTGCTTCATCAAGGAGGCCTCTTGCAGATGAAATATCACCTGCAAGAGCACTCTTAACGGATTGCATTGCTAAAGTTGTTACTTTGCTACTTTTGACAATGAGTTGCATCAATCGTTGCGTATCTGCTTTTTTTGTTTCGCTCATTGGCTTAACCTAATAATTCAATCGCTTGTTTTAGAACTTCTTCTCCGCGCATGTTTTCAAAGTCATCGTCTGAAATTACAGCAACTGGAACATGAAGTGAAGATTTAGCTTTCTCTTCTAAATAAGCTAGTTGAGGTCCTAATAATAAGACATCAATATTTTTTAGAGTATCAATCCCAGTAATCCCTACTGAGTAGAATGAGTAATCTAATTTATCACGGTAAATTACTTCTTGAATGCGTTCAACGAGCATACTTGTTGTTAATCCACCGACACAGGCTAAAATAATTGTTTTTGTCATTTTAGTCTCTCCTTTCTCTTACTTATGGATAGGTCCTAATAGTTGGCATGCACGGTAGTCAGCTGATTCTAAATCTTCTGTCCCGAATAATGACCAGTTCTTAGGTCTGAAGATATCTTCTTCAGCAACGTTATGCATATTCACTGGAATACGTAACATTGAAGCTAGAGTGATAAGGTCAGCTCCGATATGTCCATAAGTGATAGCACCGTGGTTTGCACCCCAGTTATTCATTACATCGTATACTGACTTGAATGCGCCTTTACCTGTTAAGCGAGGAGCAAACCAAGTTGTTGGCCAACCTGGATCTGTACGGTTATCCAATGTATGGTGTACATCTTCAGGTAATTCAAGTGTGTATCCTTCAGCAATTTGTAATACAGGTCCAACGCCTTTCAATAAGTTCAAGCGAACCATTGTCACAGGCATATTTCCTTTAGATAAGAAGCGAGTTGAGTAACCGCCGCCACGGAAGTATTCACGGTTAGCTGCTGGGAAGTCAGTATTTGCAAGCATTGCATCTACTTCACTTTGTTCTAATTCCCAGAATGGTTTCATCACTGGTTCACCGTTTCTTGTAGCTTGACCAGTACCGTCTAATGTACAAGAACCAGAGTTGATTAAGTGTAAGAATCCATTTTCAGCATGGCCTTCAAGTTTATGTCCTGTTACACGTTCAACAGCTTCTGGACTCCAGTAAGTACGAACATCCGCAAAGATTTGTGGAGTGTTTGTTAATAAGTAGTTGAATAGCATTGATACACCGTTTAACGCATCATTTTCAGTTGCGAAGATGTATGGTCTGCGAATTCCATTCCAGTCAAATTGAGTATTTAGGAATGTTTCCATGAAGTCTCCGTTAGGGAAGTGGTCTGTCCATTGACGTTGACCTTGAAATCCACCAACAAGAGCGTAGTGACCAACTGCTTCTTCTTCGAAGCCAAGTTCAGCAAGTCTTGGGTTACCAATCATTAAGTCACGTCCAATTAAGAACATCTTAATCACGAATTCCCATTGTTTATCTTTTTCTTCACGGCTTAAAACAAGGTCTTCACGGTTGTGATCGAATCCTTCTTTAACGTTTTCTTTCACCCATTTAAGCGCACGTTCGAATTCTTCGTGATCGTAAATACCACGATCGATACGGCGAGTGAATTCAGTCATATCTACTGATTCATTACGCATTCCTAAGTATTCTTGGAAGAAGTTAGGGTCTACGATAGAACCACCGATACCCATTGATACACTACCCATTGATAAGTAAGCTGTGTCTCTCATTAAACCTGTAGCAAGAGCTGCTCTTGCGTAACGTAAGATTTTTTCTTTAACGTCTTCAGGAATTTCTGTATCTGTTGCTTCTTTTACGTCTTTACCGTAAATTCCGAATGCTGGAATTCCTTTTTGAGCGTGAGAAGCAAGAACTGCTGCTAAGTAAACAGCCCCTGGTCTTTCAGTTCCGTTGAATCCCCAAATAGCATGTGGAATATCAGGAGACATATCCATTGTTTCACTACCATAGCACCAGCATGGTGTTACAGTGATTGTTGCACACACGTTTGATTTCTTGAACAATTCGTGAGACGCTGCTGCTTCTGGTACACGACCAATTGTTGATGGTGAAATTACACATTCAACTGGTTGGCCATCAGGATATTTCAATGTAGACTCGATTAAAGCAGCTACACTCTTCGCCATATTCATTGTTTGAACTTCTAACGATTCGCGAACTCCTTGGCGACGACCGTCAATAGTTGGGCGAATCCCAATACGTGGATGTTGAATCATTTTTATTCCTCCTATTTTTCTACACTTCACGAACAGTTCCGTCTGGATTGTATTTCTTGTATCCTGGGTGACGTCCTGTTACTTTGTAGTTTTCGCGCATCTTGAACATTTGCTCTAATTTTTCTCTTGAGATTTCTTTTTCTTCAATGCCTTTTGTTAGTAATAACATTCTTCCGTGGAATGTTGATTTAGCCACGAGTTCTAATGTTTCCATTCTGTAGTATGCTGTAATCACATCACTACCCACTGTTAATGCACCATGGTTTTCAAGTAACATCACGTCGTGTTCTTGTAAGTATGGTGTAATCGCATCTGGAACTTCCATTGTTGAAGGAACTCCGAATGGTGTAATTGGAATTGAACCGATAACAATCGCACTTTCAATTAGTGAATAAGTATCTAATGGAATATGTGCTAATGTGAATCCAGTTGCAATTGGTGGATGAGCGTGAACAACAGCTTTCACATCGTCGCGTTCTTCATAGCAGCGAATATGCATTTTAATTTCGCTTGAAGGACGGAAACCTTCGTTGGCTTCAATCACTTCTCCTTTCATATTTAATTTAACGAGTTTTTCAGGAGTGATAAAACTCTTACTGATACCTGTTGGTGTTGCGATGATGGTATCCTCATCAATGCGAACTGAAACATTTCCGTCATTAGCAGCAACCCATCCTAGTTGCCACATTTTATGACACACGTCACAAATTTGTTCGCGTACTACTTGTTCATCAAAAGTCATAGTATCATCCCTTTCTGATTTCTATCTTAGCAATTAAAGAAAGCGGATACAATATGTGGAAGCGCTATTGAACATCCTTCAGGATTTGTGCTATAATTTGTTCATAAATGTTCAAAATCGTTCAACTAGGGGGTTTTATTATGGTATGCTTCGAGCGAATGTCTCGTATTATGGACATTCTCGCGAAAAGGAAAATCATCTCTACCTTCCAATTGGAAGCATTGATGTACTGCTCCACCTCTACACTGAGGCGTGACCTGATTAAACTGGAAAAAGAAGGAAAGATTATACGATCTCATGGCGAAGTTCGACTTGTTACTACAAACAATATTGAATACGCTTACGATAGCAGAAGCCATGAAGAAACTCAGGGAAAACAACAAATTGCAGAAACGGCCTCCACTTTCTTAACAGATAACCAATCGATTTTTATCGATAGTTCATCTACTTGTGCCGCGCTCGCACCTCACTTAGGAACTCTTAAAAATTTACGTGTCATAACAAATGGGATTGAAATTGCACGTAGGTTGAACAATTATGAAAATATCACCTTGTTCTTTTGCGGAGGACATATCGGCTATGGAACAAACTCGGCTTTGGGAGATTTTGCGACGAGTTTTATCAATAACTTCCATGCAGATATTTGTTTTATGAGCTGCCGAGGTCTCGATCGTTTTGCTGCTTACGAGGCCAATCATAGCCAGGCTCTCTTTAAGCAACAGATGATTGCGAATTCCGATATGGCTATCCTGCTTGCAGACCACTCGAAATTCAATACGAGTCATTACTTTAAACTATCGAATTACAACGCGATTGATTATATCGTAACCAATCAAGCTCCTGTCGAATCATTCCAAGATACGGTAGGCGCTCAATGCGAAATTCTTTGGTAAAAATATCGAACAAAGAAAAGCACATGAAGTTATTTGAACATTTTGAAAAAGAACTAGCTCTATGTTGAGTTAGTCCTATCGTTTTTATCTTTGTTCCTATTAAATAGAAAAAACGCGCTACGGTTGTAGCGCGTTTTTGTTTACTATCATTATGCTTTTAATTCTGCTGTTAAGCTTTCTAATTGGTCTACTAAATGTCCAACGTAAGCAATTGCTTGTTTCAATGGTTCATCTGTTGAAACATCGCAACCTGCGTGAATTGCTAAGTCTTTGGCAGACATGCTTCCGCCTTTAGATAAAGTATCTAACCACACTTTAGCGTGTTCAGGATTTTCTTCGATTTGGTTCGCAATCGCAGTACCGATTGTAAGACCAGCTGAATACGTATATGGATATAATCCCATGTAATAGTGAGGTTGACGCATCCATGTCAACTCCGCCCCTTCATTGACCACAAGGCTGTCTCCGAAGAATTCTTGCATCACTTCTTTTTTCACGGTTGATAATACATCTGCGTTTAACATTTCGTTATTATCAATCATCTTGTAAATACGATCTTGGTACACGGCTTCCATGTAGTGCGTAACCATGTTGTGGAAATACGTGCGGCTAATCATATTGCTGATAACCCAACGTTTGAAACGAGCGTCTGTACTTGTTTTGAGTAAGTAGTTTGAAACGATGACTTCATTACATGTTGAAGGAGCTTCAACGAAGTATAATGAACATTCATTGTTTAAAATCGATTGATGTTTACCTGTTGACATGAAGTGGTATGCATGCCCTAATTCGTGCGCTAACACGAAGACTTCGTTCATTTTACCTGTCCATGATAATAGGATAAATCCCGCAACATTAGGAACTGTTGCACAGAATCCACCAGTGCTCTTACCAATGTTTTGTGGGAAGTCTGTCCAGCGTTTGTCATAACTTTCATCAATCATCGCTTTATAGTCTTCGCCAAGAATGCCTAGAGCTTTCTTCAAGTACTCACGAGATTCTTCAATCGTCATATCCACTTCGAATTCTGGGTCCAAGTTGATTTTTGCATCCATGAATTGCATATCAGAGATGCCATGTTCTTTCGCTAATAATTTAATGTAGCGTTGCATATGAGGCGCTAAGTCTGTCATTAGCATACGAATTTGACGGTCGTATAATTCACGGTCTCCATCTTGTTCATCTAATAAGTAGTCAATCACGCTATCATAACCACGCATTGTTGCCATCATTTTTTCTTTCTTCAATTGAGAAATGTATTCATTGGCAACTGTATTTTTATATGCGTTTAATGTTTTATAGAAGCTCTTAGCCGCAGCACGACGCACTTCTTTATCAGGATCCATTTCGTGTAAGTTTTCGTATAAAACGAAGCTGTTTTCAAGAGTCTTGCCATTTGCTTCAAATGACTCGAATTGCATATCTTCGTGTTTTGTTACTTCATATAATTGATAGAAACTTGGTAAGCTGCTTAAGTTTGATAACACTTGTTCTGCATCTTTTGAGAGCGTATGTTTCTTTTGACGAATCACTTTTTCTACAAAGTATGCTAAGTCTGGTCTCTTCTCTGCTATGAATTGATTTAAGAAGGCTTCGTCTAATGAAATCAATTCTGTCATCACAAAGCTCATGTTTTCAGCATATGATACGCTGACTGCTTCAAACGCTGTCGCATTTTCCACCACTTTTGGATTCAAGCGGTCAACCGTCATTGGTAATTCTGCATAATGAGAAGCGCGGTATACTGCTAATTCAATCGCTTCATACTTGCGAATCGCTTCATCTAATACTTCTAAATCGCCTAATTGGTTTTCGTATTTTTCTTTGAAAGCTTTCATTTCTTTCTTTAATTTCTCCAACTCTGCATAAAATGCTTCGTCGCTTGGATAAAGTAAAGTCATATCCCATGTAATAGAAGGATCTACTTCACTTCTTGGTACTAATTTAATTTCAGCCATAATCGTCACTCCTTTTCGATAGTATCCATTATACACAATCTCCGGTTCGTTTGCTATACTAGGAATATTGAAAAACGAAAGAAGGTGCCCCTGTGCAAGTTATTCACGAACAGTCAAATTCCCCTCTTGTGATTTCGATTCCTCATAGTGGAACGGATATCCCACAAGACATTGCCCCGCTTTGTAATCTAGGAGCCAAGCGCGAACATACGGACTGGGCACTTCAGGAACTTGTGACCCCACTTTCCGAAACGACTCTAGCGGCTACCGTTTCTCGCTATATCGTGGACGTGAATCGTTTTAAACCACGCGCGGGAAAAGCAATACAGCCCATTATTCCCAGAATTGATGAAGTAGGCCATCAGCTATTTAACAACTATCCTTCTAAACAAAAACAAGCCGATTGGTTGGAGCGGTATTACACGCCCTACTACCTTCATTTAGAAAATCTATTGAACGAAAAGTTACAACAGCATGAAAAAGTGTTGTTGGTCGATTTGCATAGTTATGATGATAAGCTTTTTAGGACAAGCGACATTATTTTAGGAACGCGCAAGAAACAAACTTTAAGTCAAGATACCTTGAAACAACTCCAACTGCTCTTTCATGAAGAAAGATTAACCACTCAAGTAGATACTCCATTTTCTGGGGGCAATATTATTGCGACCTTTGGAAAACAAGCAAGAATTGAAGCCGTTCAAATCGAAGTACCGTATTCGCTTTATTTAGAAGGTCACTCGCTTCATCCAGAACGAGCGAGCATTCTACAAACTCAATTTCAAAATATTTTCCAAAAAGTACAGATGTATCATTTTTGATACGTATCAAAAATGATACATTTCATTCTTTACAAAAAATCACCTTGAACGATTTATCCGTCCAAGGTGGTTTTCTTTTTTAGTTATTTGATTTTTCTTGCAATTGTTTAATTTGCTCTTCCAATTGCTGGATGCGCGTTTCTTGCGCATCGATTTGTTCTTGCATTTGTGTAATCTGATCTTTGTAATTTTCTAGTGGTGTCTTCGTCGATTTCGAAAAACTACGATAAACGAATACGGACACAAATAGAATGATACCAGTAAGTATGATAAACACCCACGCTTGATTTCTTCTTAAATATCGATTAAAACTTCTTTGTAATTCATTTCCTTGTTCGCTCATCTGTATCACCTCTTATTTTCACAGTATACCATTTATTGCAAAATAACTCTAGGGAGCTGTCACAAGATGCGTCATCTCTTCTGTCATCTTGCCGACTATTCCTTCATCACAGACCACAATTAGAATGTCGCCACTACGGATAACCGTATCCCCGCGAGCAATAATCTCTTTGGCACCCCGTCGAATGGTCGCAATGATAATTTCTTGCGGCCACTGAATATCTCGAATCGCTTTTTCAACTAGTGGACTATCCACCATCACAGGCACTTCGAAAGTTGTTCGCTCTCCTTTTGTATCCGTTGAATGTTCTTTATCTAAACGTTCTGCTAATACTTCATAGATTGGATCCATCTTCAAGAAGTCAGCCACGATATAAGCCACTAATGTACAAATTCCAAGCGGCATTAATTGGTTCAATCCACCGACCATTTCCGTTACAAGTAGTAAGGCTGTTAGAGGGGCTTTCCCAATCGCTGCAAAGTATCCTGCCATCGCGAAGAACACGAAGCTCACGCGTACGCTTGGGTCCACTCCTAAGAAATCAATTAAGAATTCTGCATAGGCTAATCCAAGAAGCGCACCTAGAGAAAGAATCGGCAAGAAGATTCCGCCAGGTAGTCCTGTTCCGTATGAAATCATCGAATAAACAAAACGAATGACGAAAAGTCCCACTAAAAATTGAACAGTGTGATTTTCCTTAACGAGTGCTAATACTAACTCGCCACCACCACCTAACACATGCGGATTCCACATGCCAAGAGGAATAATGAGCATAAAGGCAATGATACAGTAATTATATGGTGCCACTTTTGGGAAAAGCGTCTTGTAAATCTTTGGCAAGGCTAAAGTGAGACGATGATACGCTAACCCGAAAATCGCAAGGACGATACCGAGTAAAACAACGTACCCATAATATTCCATCGGGAAGCGTTGGTCATTCCCAAGGTTTAATGATGGATGGACGCCAAATACATTTAATGAAATGAAGTTTGAAATAATCGCTGCTGTTAGAGTCGTTACAGCTACAAGGGGACTAAAAGTATGATGGACTTCTTCCAGTACAAACATAAGTCCTGCAATCGGTGCGTTAAACGCAGCTGCTAGTCCGGCACCTGCTCCACTAGAAATAAATACATTTTTCTGAACGCGATTGGCCTTAAATGTTTCTGCCACACCTTGACCTACCGAAGCTCCCAACTGGATGGATGGGCCTTCTCGTCCAAGCAATAGCCCTGAACCAATAGAAATCGCTCCACCGACGAATTTCTTCCAGCAGACAGACCACCAATTCATATCCATTTTCCCTTGAAGTTGCAATTCTACTTGCGGAATCCCACTTCCTTTAATATCGGGGTCGCTTTTCACAATTTGTCCTAAAATAACCCCCATTACAAGGCTAAAGAGAATCCATGCCGGAATCCATTGCGGTTGTTCTCTTAAAAACGAATAGACGGTCACTACTTGTTCTAAAATAAAACCAATCATATATCTAAATAAACTAACCGCACTTCCCGCCAGGACACCAATCAAGGCGCCAATAGCAATATACCCTGATTTGCGATATCTTCTAGGGTTCAACTGACTCCAAAATTCCACTTGCACTCATCCTTTTCGATTTATTCTCTTTTATTATATCAAAGTCTGCCCATAAAAAAAGGAAGAAATGAAAAATCTTTCACTTCTTCCATTATTTTATTCACCTTGTAGGTCTGCTTCGTCGAGGGCATTCATTAATCGGAATAATTCTTCCTCTGTTAATGCTGCTTTTTCCTCTTTTGCAAAATCGCGGACGATTTCGCCACGATGCATGACAATGAGTCGGTTTCCAAAATGAATCGCGTCAGATAAATTGTGTGTAATCATAAGCGCGGTTAAGTTTTTTTCTTCGATGGTTTCTTGTGTTTTCTGCATAATCTTGCGCTGTGTTTTCGGGTCAAGCGCTGCTGTATGTTCGTCTAACAGTAATAGCTGCGGAGCGTTCATCGTTGCCATGAGGAGTGAAATGGCTTGACGTTGTCCTCCTGATAATAGTCCGATTTCTGTATGAAGACGGTCTTCTAAGCCAAGTCCTAGGGGGGTTAGTAAGGCCTCGAACTGTTGCAATTCTTCTTTAGAAGACGTTTTAAACAGGCTACGTTTTTGACCACGTCTGTTCGCTAACGCTAGGTTTTCAGCCACTGTCATACGAGGAGCCGTTCCTTGCATTGGATCTTGGAAAACACGGCTAATGTAGGCCGCACGTTCAAAGTCCGCAGTCTGTTCGATTTGATGGCCACCAAACGAGATTGTTCCTTCGTCCAAAGCAAAATTACCAGCAATCGCGTTTAGGAAAGTCGATTTCCCAGCCCCATTTCCGCCGACAATCGTAATGAAATCTCCTTCTTGAATCGATAAGCTAACGTTTTTTAGTGCTTTATGCTCACGTGAAGTTCCAGGGAAAAATGTTTTGGATAAGTGTTGAATTTCAATACTCATTTAGTTTTCCCCCTTTCTATGACGTGTGCTTTTTTGCTGAATCCAGCTCTTTATTTGTGGCACTGTTAAACAGAATGCAATCAATGCTGCTGAGATGAGTTTGAAGTCATTTGCTTGGAAGATATTGAGTAACAACACAAGCATTAATAGTAAACGGTAAATGATTGATCCGTACAAGATGCAGACAAGACGTCCAACGAATGATTCGTCGGCGAAAATCACTTCACCGATGATAATCGCAGCAAGCGCAATTACAATCGTTCCAAGACCTGAGTTTACGTCTGCGTATCCATTGTTTTGCGCTAAAATTGCCCCGGCTAAGGCGATGAGTGCGTTTGAGAGCATCAAGCCAAATACCGTCATTTTACGCGTGTTAATTCCAAGTGCGCGAGCCATCTTTTCATTGTCCCCTGTCGCAATCAGTGCTTGTCCAAATTCTGTTTTGAAGAAGCAATACATCAAGAAGATTAAAATCCCAATCACGACAAGACCCATAATGATAATGTCAAAATACTTTGGTAAGCCTAGTTTTGAAAAGACACTAAAAATCGTATTTTGTCCAAGAAGTGTGATATTCGCTTTTCCCATCACTCGTAAGTTAATCGATAAGAGAGACGTCATTGTTAAAATCCCTGCTAATAAACTGGGGATTTTACAAACCGTCATAAGGAACGCTGTGACTCCCCCAGCAAGCGCTCCGGCAATCATCGCTACAAGCGTTGCTAAGAATGGGTTCACCCCTTGTTGAATCAAAATCACACAAGTGGCAGCACCAAGAGGAAAGCTCCCCTCAGTCGTCATATCTGCAATATTTAAAATTCGAAAACTAATGAATAATCCTAGAGATAATACGCCCCATAATATCCCTTGAGAAATCGAAGAAATTACTAAATCCATTTTGAAAAAAATCCTCCTCTGAAACGATCAATATGACGTTTAAGTCATATTGTGTATGAATCACCACCTCATATAGTCGTTATCATATCAACGTTTCTAAACTATCTTATTTATTTGTTGGTGTTACTTTTTGTGCATCTTTTAAGATACTGTCTGGAATTGTAATGCCTAATTTTTTCGCTTTTTCTTCGTTGACATACACAACACCTTTGTTTGCTAATGTGATTGGTGTATCGGCTGGGTTTGCACCTTTTAAGACTTTTACAACTACTTTAGCTGTTTCAACACCGATTTGATATTGGTCAACACCTACTCCTAAAACTCCTCCGTCAGCAACCATTGTATCTGCTGATGGGAATACTGGAATTTTAACCGCATCTGTTACTTGAACCACTGTAGCCATTGCACTTGCGATTGTGTTATCGATTGGAACGAAGATTGCATCTACTTGGCTTGCTAAACTTTCAGTTACTTGTTGAATATCGTTTGTGTTTGCGATTGTTGATACTTTTACTTCTAAACCTAACTCTTTCGCTGCTTTTTCAGCTTCTTCGGCTTGTTTTACGGAGTTATCTTCGCTTGAAGTGTAAAGGATGCCGACTTTCTTCATGTTCGGAAGAACTTGTTTCATGATTTCTAATTGTTGTTTGATTGGTGTACGGTCACTAACACCAGTGATGTTGTTTCCTGGTTTTGATTCACTTGCGATTAAACCAGCTTCTACTGGATAAGTAATTCCACCCATAATGATTGGTGTTTCTTTTGTATTGTTCGCTAACGCTAATGTCGCAGGAGTTGTAATCCCTACTAAAATGTTGTTTCCACCTGAAACTAATTTTTCAGACATGCTTGCTAAGTTACTTTGGTCGCCTTGCGCGTTTTGAAGGTCGATTTCTAAGTTTTTACCAACTTCATATCCTTCGTTCTTCAATTCGTCTTGCAATCCTTTATAAATCGCATCTAAGGCTGGATGGCTCAGTAATTGTAATACCCCCACTTTAACGGTTTCGGTTTGTGTTGATGCTGTGTTAGCTGTATTTGTTTCTTTATTTTTATCCCCTGATTGATTGTAGAATAATGCTCCAATCACTACTAATTCTAATAATGCTCCGAATAAATAAATGCTTTTGTTCTTTTTCATGATGAATTCCTCCAAAAATTAAATAGATGTTTGCAAACTCTATTAAAAAAGAGACTACGTATGTTACTACGAGTCTCTCATACAAATAGAAAGACCACGTCAGCTCTAGTCTATAGATCTACGTGGTCGAGTTTGCTTTATAGTTGAAATCCACATAGATACAAGTTCACGTCAATGAAGGTTGTATCTATATGTACAAAAGTACGTTAAGAACAACCTGTATCTAGTGGCTTTGCCAACGCGTATTCAATTCTAATACGATACATAAGTGTGCCATGTCCTTAACTCCTTTTCTAGTGATGTGTTCATTATGAACTCATTTGTCTTCAATGTCAACTAATTTTTTCAAAAAAAATTGTTTTTTCAGTGTGTATTTTCATTTTCATAAAAATGCTGTGTTTTCGCGAACAATCTCCTGATATTAATTGTACTCACTATGAAACTATGCTATGATATCAATGGAAATTAATAAAACATTTTTTCACAAAGGAGAGCGAAAATGAAAAAAGGTCTTTTAGCTAGTTTAGCTATTTCATCAGTTCTATTATTAGCAGCTTGCGGAAATAATAGTTCTAAAACTTCAACTACAGCTCAAGAAACAACAACTGCTGAAGCTGTAGCAAGTGCATCTGCTCAAAAATATGCAGATCCTTCAACATTAAAGGATAGCTATGATGTTATCATCGTAGGTTCTGGGGGTGCTGGTCTATCTGCTGCCATCCAAGCAAAAGAAGCTGGTATGAACCCTGTTATCTTAGAGAAAATGCCAACTGCCGGAGGAAACACAACTAAATCTTCAGCTGGTATGAACGCATCTCAAACTAAATTCCAAGAAAAAGAAGGAATTAAAGACTCTAACGATAAATTCTACGAAGAATCACTAAAAGGTGGTAAAGGTACAAATAATCCTGAATTATTACGTTACTTAGTAGACCACTCAGCAAGTGCGATTGACTGGTTAGATTCTATGGGAATCACACTTAGCAACTTAACAACTACTGGTGGTATGAGCGAAAAACGTACTCACCGTCCAGCAGATGGTTCAGCTGTAGGGGAATACTTAGTGAACGGATTATTACGTAACGTTTCTGAACGTGAAATTCCTTTATTCGTAAATGCAGACGTAACTAAAGTAAACGAAAAAGACGGTAAAGTAACTGGTGTTAACGTTACTATCGATGGCAAAGAAAAAACAATCTCAGCTAAAGCTGTTGTCTTAACAACTGGTGGTTTCGGTGCCAACATGGAAATGGTAACTGAATACAACCCTGCTTTAAACGGATTCGTTACAACAAACCAAAAAGGTTCAACTGGTGACGGTATTCAATTAGCAAAAGAATTAGGCGCTGCAACTGTTGACATGAAAGAAATCCAAATTCACCCAACTGTAGAACAATCAACTTCAACATTGATTTCTGAATCAGTTCGTGGTGAAGGGGCTATCCTTGTGAACCAAGAAGGTAAACGTTTCTACAATGAAATGGAAACTCGTGATAAAGTATCACAACAAATCATTGGATTAAAAGAAAAATATGCTTACTTAATCTTTGACTCAGCTTTAACTGAACGTGCAAAAGCTGTTAAATTCTATGAAAAACGTGGATTAGTGAAGAAAGCTGACACAATTGAAGCTCTTGCAAAAGAAATTGATGTTCCAGCAGACACTTTAAAAGCAACACTAGAAACTTGGAACAAAGCTGTTGCGGATAAGAACGATGCTGAATTTGGTCGTAAAACAGCAATGGATCATGACTTATCAAAAGGACCATACTATGCTATTAAAATCGCACCTGGTATCCACCACACAATGGGCGGTTTGAAGATCAACACAAACACACAAGTTCTTAAAGAAGATGGTTCTGTAATCAAAGGCTTATACGCAGCTGGTGAGGTTACAGGTGGAATCCACGGTGCAAACCGTATCGGTGGTAACGCTGTTGCCGACATCATCATCTTTGGACGTCAAGCAGGTGCGCAATCTGCTGCTTACGCAAAAGAAAACTAATTAATTTCCAATTGACCAAAAAATAAACTCTGAAGTCTCGGCTTCAGAGTTTTCTTTTTGTTTTATTTTAACGGGCCCTAGTCCTCATCCTTAATATCAATATCTTCCGGAATCGGTTCGTCCAAGTACTTTTGATATTCTTCCAAAAGTCGTTCGCGTTGTTTTAAGAAGAAGTCGAACTGCGCACTGTTTAACAGTAACTCACCATCCACTTCCACCGTCTTCACTTGTTTCGTTTGAATTAAATGCATGAGATATCCTAAGTCGATTTCCAGATTCTCTGCAGTTTGTTGTACGGTATAATACATCCCTTTTCCTCCAATAAAAAAGCTACCCTAAACAAATGGTCTAAGGTAGCTAACATTTATCATTATGCTAAAGCGTCAACTAGGCTTTGCGCGAAAGCTTGGATATGTTCGATATCTTCTGCTTCAGCGTTTAAGTCTACTAAGACATTTTCAGCACCTTTTTTGGCACCTGTTTTTGCAAATTGCGCATCAAAATCTAATACTGATTGGCAGAACTTATCATAGAAAGTATCTCCTGAACCAAGCGCTCCATATACTTTTCCTGTTAAATCCTCTTCCTCTAATTCTTCATAGAAGTCGACGATTTCATCAGGTAAGTCGCCATCTGTTCCGTAAGTATAAGTTGCGACAACATTAATATCATAATTATGGAATTCGCTTGCTTGCGCTGAAGTACATTCTTTCATATCCACTTCTACGCCACGCTCTTCTAATGCTTCTGCTAAAATATCTGCAATCTCTTCTGTATTTCCTGTTAAACTAGCATATACGATCAATGCTGTTGCCATAATACCACTCTCTTTCTCATTCAATAAGAAGATTATAACAAATCCACCAAACTCCGTCTATTGTTTCTGATTAAAAATATAGGAGAGTCTACAGCAAACTCCACTTTCTCCCTGCGCCCTATTCTCTCAAATATATAAACTATATAAAAGGTGAGGAGCACACATGAACTCCTTGCACTTTTCCATTTCACGAAGGTGAATACGTAATAAATCAATTCTTGGACCTTACGGATTTTATCATTATCATCCGTAACGATTCAAAAAATCTGTGAGCAGCACTCATTACATCTTGGCACAGGTCCATTTCACGAAGGTGAATACGTAATAAATCAATTCTTGGACCTTACGGATTTT
>CAUQUY010000001.1:0-151308 GCA_963521405.1 uncultured Streptococcus sp. | reverse complement strand
TAGCGCATGACTGTTAATCATGATGTCGTAGGTTCGAGTCCTACTGGCGGAGTTCTTTTTTTTTACCCAAAAAACGCTGCTTTAGCTCAGTCGGTAGAGCGTCACCTTGGTAAGGTGGAGGTCGCCGGTTCAATCCCGGCAAGTAGCTTTAAATGAATTTTATAATAATTGAGCAAGCTAGAAATATTTCCGATATTTCTAGCTTTTTTATTTTTCATTTTTAAAAGAAAAAAATCATTAAAAACACATGATTTAGGGGTTTTTGAATTGCAGTTAGAGCAATAGTAGTTTAGAATAACTATTAGTTGATTTATGTTCAAATTTATTTCAAAACGTAATCGCTTTTTCGAAAAAACAGTGTTGATTTTAGAAGAAAAAAATGATTGATTTTGAAAGGATAGAATTTAAATCAAGAAACTAGGAGGATTTTTATGAAAAAGAAATTATTCTTATTACTATCCGCTCTATTTGCTTTAGCAGTATTCTTTGCTCCAAAACAAGCAAGTGCGGCAGAAGTCACAAAAAATGGAACAGCGATTGAAGTGAAGAATCCAACTGTTCAAATCTCGGGAGATGCAACCGATTTATATGCTCGTTGGGGAATTACATTTAAAGTAGATATTCCTGATAATATCGATATCAACATGAATGACACAATGACATTCAAAGTGAATTCACCTGTGAAAATTCAATCTTCTTACAGCTTCCCAATTTATAATAAAGCAGGAGAAACAGTAGCATATGCTGAAGTGTCACCAGAAAGCGGCAATGTCACAGTAACGTTTGGTCCTTACTTCAAAGACCACAAGTTAAACAAAAACATCGAATTAAAAGTTGATGTTAAGTGGGAACCAGACAATCGTTTAGCAGATACTACTCAAGAACTTGATTTTAACGGTACTGTCGTATCACAAAAAATCGATCCACTTGAAGGACCTACTCCAGGAGAAATGGTGACTAAATGGGGTCTTCAACCAACAGAGAACGCTGAACAAGTTCACTGGTGGGCACGTTTAAACGCCGCTAGAAAAACATTAAGTAATGTTGAAATTAAAGATGTTTGGGATTCAAACCAAACATACGTACCTGGTTCATTACGTGTTGAATTAGTAGATTCAGAAAATCCATGGGTTTCAGCTGGATTCCTTTCTGAAAGTGACTATGAAATCACTGATACAGGTATTAAAGTAAAAATCGATACAACAGATAAAATTATTTACGTTGACTATATCGTAAACTTAGTGGATCCTACAAAGAACCCACAAAACAGAATCTCAATTACAGCTGACGGTTTAGATAGTGAACAATCAACAGATGTAACTTACACATTATTATCTGGTTCTGGTACAGCTGACGGTGAAATGCCTGAAACTACTACTACAACTACTACGACAACAACAACTGAAAGCACAACTGAAAGTACTACAGAAAGCACAACTTCAACAACTACGACTGAATCAACTACTGAAAGTACTACAACAACAGAAGCAACAACAACTACTGCTTCAACGACAACAGAAGCAACAACAACTACTGCTTCAACGACAACAGAAGCAACAACAACTACTGCTTCAACAACAACAGCTTCAACAACTACAGAAGGAACAACAACTGAAGGTTCAACAACAGAAACTCCAGCAGTTCCAACAACAGAAGAACCAAAACGTCCTGAATTACCAAATACAGGTACAGCAAAAGGATTCACTGTTATCATTGGTGGCGTACTTGTGGTTGTAGCGGCAGCGTTATTATTCACTCGTAAAAAAGAAAACTAATAATCTTAAATGACGAAGAAGTCTTACGAAAGTAAGGCTTCTTTTTTTGCAAATTTTTTCATGAGTCAAATCCTCTTTCATATTGATGCGAAAGTTTGCTATAATAGACAGTAACAGAGCAATTGAGGTGTAGAAAATGAAAAAAACGTATTTTATTATTGGTGATATTCACGGTGAAGCAGACATGATGGAAGAAATGCTTCAAAACTGGGACGAAGAAACTCAGCAACTTGTCTTCATGGGAGACTTGATTGACCGTGGACCAGACAATAAACGTAGTGTCCTAACAGGGATGAAATATGCGAAAGAGAAAAATGCATGGTATTTGATGGGAAATCATGAGGTGATGTTCCTGGCATTTATCGACGATCCTGAAGGACGTTTTCCACACTACTTCAGAAACAATGGGGATACGACAATTAACGACTTACTAGGTCGCCCACAAGGTACTCCGGTCAATCCTGTGGAAGATGCCGAAGCGATTAAAGCGCAATATCCAGAACTCATCGCGTTTCTAAGAGAGCGTCCTCTCTTTATCGATGAAGGCGACTTGCTCTTAGCGCATGCTGGGGTGGATTTACGCTTAGACGACTGGCATGATACTGAGCCAAAAGACTTCTATTGGATTCGCGAACCGTTCCATAAAGGGGTTAACAACACTGGCAAAACGATTATCTTCGGTCACACACCATTACGTGGCTTAAACGAAGATGGCGACTTTATGAAATTATGGCAACATGATGGCAAAATCGGTATCGATGGCGGAGCTGTTTTTGGCGGCGCGCTTCACGGTATCGTATGGCATGATGGCAAAATCGAAAAAATCTATAGCATTAAAAATACAAAACCAGTCCGTTTTACGGATGACTAGAGGTGTTCTATGAAGAAAAATGCGGTTCTATTATGGGTTGTTTACTTTTTAAACTTGATGGTTTTCCCGGTGTTCTTTATTCGTTATACGTCTTCGGGGCCAAGTGTTGATACAAATGCCTACCTGATCCTTCAACTGGTTTCAACAGTGATTGGGGTCGTATTGTTCCGCGAGAAGCTTGTGGAAGGGTTCAAAAACTTCATCAAGCGTCCGTTTATTCGAGACTTGGCGATTGGATACGCACTTCGTATCGGATTAGCAATTGCGGTCGCTCAGTTTATTGGAGATGTGACGTCGGATAACCAAGAACAAATCGAGAAAATGATGAGCACTAACAATGCAGTGACCATGTTTGTTCTAGTATGCGTTGTGGCGCCAATCTTGGAAGAATTGGTGTTTCGTGAAGCCATCATTGGTTCGTTTAAGAAATCGCTCAACGTTCACGTATTAACGTTTATTTCAGCGTTTCTATTCGTACTACTTCACGCACTTTCAAACGATGCTGCAGGTTTGATTGACTGGACAGCGGCGTTGATGTACGTTCCATTAACGATTCCGATTGTTGGGATGTATCGTTATTATAACGACAATGTTTTTGCATCTATCTCGATGCATTTTCTCAATAATCTTATCGCGTTTTTATTTTTATTAAATCAGTAATGACAAAGGGGTGAAATCATGAAAATCGATCAATGGGTACGATTCATTATTCGGTATGGTTTCATCCTTTTTGCGCTTTTTGAATGGTCGCAACTGCCGAATATGAACGCAGGAGACATCGCCTTCTTCTTTGGATTTATCACGCTTGTGCAAGTTGGCTATTATTCATTGAAATATCAGTGGTATATTCTGATTGAAGGCATCGCGGTCGTCCTCCTCTGTTTGTATTTCCATACCATTTTTACAGGGCTGATTCTACTTCTCTGTTTCGAGGTGAGTCTCCGATTCTCCTTTAGAAATGCATTGATTTTACAGTTCATATTAGGAGCGGTCGTTATCGTGCCAGCCGTTCAACAAGGGAACAGCATTCAAGTCGTGATGACCTTGTTCTTCCTTTTATTCTTCTCTTATGGAAATCATATTTTGGAAGAGCGAAGAGCGCTGCAAGAAGAGTTGGAAAAAGCCGAGCAAAAACTCAGCGAGCAACGATATGATTTGCAACAAGCCCAATATAAAATGGGTACGATGAAGGAAATTTTCACGTTGCAAGAGCGAAACCGAATTTCTCGTGAGATTCACGATTCTGTGGGACACAGTCTGTCCACGATTATTATTCAGCTAGGGGCGATTTCGCAACTGGCCAAGCAACAAAATTCACCGATTCAAGAAATGAGCGAAGGGCTTCGTGATTTTGCGGTCGAAGGATTGCAAGAAGTGCGTAAGATTGTTCATGACTTGAAGCCGGAACAGATGGATAAGAAGCAGTTGGATATTGCGCTGGAAGAATTTTTCCATGAGGTGCAAGTCAACAGCGGCATCGATATTCAATTTAGAAAAAATGAGCCAACCTTCACGCTCACAAGTGAGGCAGAGCTCAGTATCTTCCGTGGGGTCCAAGAGGCGATTACAAACGCGATGCGACATGGCCAAGCAACACGCATTACCGTGCTACTGATGTATAATCCATCGCAATTAGTCGTAACGATTAAAGATAACGGAACGGGAGCGGTCGATTTAGCTCCAAAAGGCGGACTCAAATCCCTCCAAGAACGACTTCGTGCAGAAGGCGGGTCGGTGACACTTGAGGCGTCAAATCCAGGTGTGACCGTGCAAATGATCCTACCGAATACAGAAAAACAATAGAAACGAGGAGAACCATGACAAACCCAATCAAACTTATTATTGCCGACGATGAAATGCTCATCCGTACGGGTTTAAAAATCATGCTTGAGGCGAGTGGTAATGTCGAAGTCCTCGCTTTAGCAGAGAGTGGACGTGCAGCCTTTGAAGCCTGCAAGGAGCACCAACCAGATGTGGTCTTGATGGATATTCGCATGCCAGAGAGTAACGGGATTGAAGGAACGAAGCTCATTAAAGAGGCCTTTCCAGAGGTGAAGGTGCTGATTGTGACGACCTTCCAAGATACTGAATATATTGTCGAAGCCGTGCAAAATGGTGCTTCGGGGTATTTATTAAAAGACAGTAGTCCAGAGGCGATTCTTGACGGGATTAAAGTCGCTCTGTCTGGAAAAGTCGTGATGGATACGGTGATTTCAGAGGCGCTACTGACGAATACGACTGTTGAGAAGCCTGCAGCCTTTGATGCAGAAAAATGGGGGCTCACACCGCGTGAGGTGGAACTCATCCAACAAGTGGCGCAAGGCTTAAGCAATAAAGAAATCGCGCAAACGCTCTTCCTCTCAGAAGGAACCGTAAAAAATAATATTAGTACGATTCTATCGAAATTAGAATTGCGTGACCGCACTCAACTTGTGATTTTCGCGTACGAAAACAAACTCAAACAATAATTAAGACTGCTCCGATTCTTTCAGACAAACCACCATGGAGTATAGAATCTGAAAGAGTCGGGGCATTTTTTATAGAAAACATGACTTTAGTCACGATATGTGATGACGTTTTGGACTATAGACTCCGATGGGTGTTTGCTATGATAAGGGTACAAACAAGTAGGAGGATAAACAAATGAACGAATCCAAGAAGACCCCTAAAGATTTAAAACAGGAAAAAATCGTCGCGATTGTTCTTTGTTTATTAATAGCGTTCCTTTCATTTATTCGATAAAGAGGTGTACATATGATTGAAATTAAAGACGTAACCAAATCTTACGGACGACAAAAAGTCCTACAAAATGTTTCCTTTGAAATTATGGAAGGGGAACTTTTTGGATTACTTGGACCTAATGGAGCCGGGAAAAGTACATTGATTGATATTCTGACAGGGATTCAATCGATGGATAGCGGTGAGATTTTCATTAATGGAAAGTCGATTAAAACCGATAAAGTAGAAATTCGAAAACACTTAGGCTTAGTGCCACAAGATATCGCGCTTCTTGAGGAATTGAACGCAGTCGACAACTTAGAATACTTCGGTGGACTTTACGGGTTAGCAGGAGCTGAGTTAAAGAGCCAAATTGAGAAGTTGCTGGAAGTGGCCGGTCTAACTGACAAGAAGAAAGAGAAAGTGAAAAACTACTCTGGCGGGATGAAACGTCGCTTGAATATTGCTGTTGCGATGTTGCATAATCCTTCGATTTTGATTTTAGACGAACCAACTGTTGGGGTTGATGCGCAGTCGCGTCAACATATCTTCGACTATATTCAGTCTCTTGCCGAACAAGGCACGACAATTCTTTACACGTCGCACTATATGGAGGAAATCGAAGCCCTCTGTAAGCGTGTCTTCATTCTCGATCTAGGAGAAGAAGTGGCATATGGTACGAAAGAAGAAGTGAAAAAACTCGTAGGGCATACTCAAACCGTAGCCCTCACATTGGACCGCGTGCCTGCTGGATTCGACGAAGTGTTGAAAAACAGCGAAAACGGCATTCAATTTGTAACAGTGGACGGACAAGAAATAGCCCTCACGATTGACCAAACGATTTTCTCGATGATGAAATTGATTGAGCAAGTCGAACAGGCACAACTCGTGATTAAATCCGTCAACGTAAAAGAAACGACATTAGAAGAGGCGTTCTTACAATTAACAGGAAAGACGCTTCGTGATTAAGGAGGACTTATGAGATACATTCGTTATATTAAAGCCAATTTAATATCCGCTCTGAAGTCTTTTCCGGCGCTATTACTCATGGTCTTAATGCCATTTCTATTAACGCTATTCTTGGCGTTTACCACAAAGAGTGCCTTTAATCCATCTGATTTAACGATTGAAACGAAAATTTATATCGATAATCAAGACAAAGGGGCTTACGGAGAACAAGTGGTTGCATTGTTTGAGAAGCTTACGGAGGAAAAACAAATTGCGCTAACTACTGTTAGAGAAAATGCGAAAATCATTGCGACGATTCCTTCGGATTTTACAGAGTCGATTCAAACGCGTTCGCAAGCAACTCCGATTACCATCGAGAAATCAGGGCGAACATCGAGTACGTCACTTGCGGTGTATGAATCGCTCTTGAAAACAGTGACTTCGCAATTATTAGAAGCAAGTTCGGTGATGCATGAAGTCGCAGAAAGTAAAAATGCATCCATTACACCCGAACAAGCAGCAGGGATGCTTGTGTCCTTACAACAGGAAATTGCAGCGGGGGCCTTCGAGAAAGACCAAGTAGAAGCTGAATCCCAAGTGACTGCGAACCAACACTACGCAATTACGGGACTTGGATTCCTATTCATCGTGTTCCTTGAAACTGCAATGCGCTTTGGGGTACAACGAGAACTTAGCGGCCTTCGCAAACGTTTGAACGTATTGCCATTTAGCATTTGCGAAAGAGACAGACTCGATTTAGCCGTAAGTATGATTACGACGACGCTATTGTCATTCGTGTATATCGGCCTATGGAAAATCCTCGATCCAACAACTTTTGGAGGAAACATCGGCAGCATCTTTGTCCTTATTGTTTTCTATAGTTTAGTCTTTAATGTTCTTGGAAACTTACTCGGCAATTTCGTGACGGAGAAGAACCTACAAGCCTTCTCTACTGGAATCAACTTGGGTTACATGCTCTTATCGGGTCTCATCCCGCTAGATCGTATGAGTTCAACCTTTAGTTTCCTAAGCGGAAATCCGTTTCGAAAATTTACTTACACCCCATTTGTCGATGTGATGAATGGCGTGTCGATGAAAGAAATGGCTATGGTTGCCGCACCGATTATTTTAGTGTTAGGGGTAGCCTTTAACTGGTCATTGAAGAGAAAGGAGGCGCGTCAATGAATCTTATAAAAATGACCATCTTTCATTTGAAACGATTATTGAAAATGCCACTAATTCTCTTTACGATGATTGGAATGCCAGCTTTAGTTAATGGAATAATGATAGCGTCACAAGGAACAGTGGATACGAAAGCGCCAAGTACAGTCGCAAAAACAGTTGCCTTTGTGTTTGAAGAGGGAAATGATGAGTACCAAGAATTGATTGCGCCGTATCTTCGAGAAGAAAATGTGTATTCCGACTTAGACAGTGCCAAAGAGGCCTTGAAAAAAGGAGAAATGACCGTTATTTACCAAGTGCCTGCCAACTATTTACAGAAGGCGAAAGAAGGCCAGGTGCCGACGATTCGTATCTGGAATACGCAGCGCGGCACGAGAGACTTTCTTCTTGATGCACAGTTGACGAAGGTGTTAAAAGAAGTCATGCTAAACGCGAAGCTGCAACAAACAGGCGTATTGACGAAAGAAGAGACCTTACCAGAGAGTGACAATCAAATGGTGGTTACTATCGATGAAACTACGACAAGTGTTGCGAGTGGAGTAGTCATGCTCATCTCTCTCCTTTATGTCATCACGAATGCATCGGTGATTGCTTCGGACTGGATTAACTTCAAGAAGAGTCACGTGTTGAAACGCTCAGTCGTCTCTCCACGTTCGAATTTGGAAATCACGCTTTCGTTCTTATTGGCGTACTTTATCTTTATGTTTATCGTCAATATGCTCCTTATGGCAGCGATGGTCTTGACAGGATTCGTTCCAGAAATGAACTGGGGAGTGTATACGGGACTATTAGCCGTAACGATTATTTACAGTCTCTGCCTAAACTTATTCTTCTTTAGAATTTTCAAATCACCAGGACACGCGACGACGTTCGGAGTGCTGTTTGTCATGGTGATGGCGGGTATTGGAATGCCAGCGGCGTTTGGGGATTTTGGAGGAAGTTGGCTCAGACTTGTGGCGTATATCAGCCCGATTTACTGGTTGTACAAGTCGATTGACCTTCAAACGCTCTTCCCATCAGTTTGGGTTATTCTTGCGATGGCAGGGGTCTACCTCACTGCAGGAAGCTACCGATTAGAACAATACGTGCAAAATAAATAGGACGGACAAAAAACAGGATACTACAAGCTCCTATGGATATCTTCATAGTAGTGACAATAGCTGCACCGGATTGAGCCTTACGTCTCAATTCCTTTCAAGCTTCAAACTGCCGCTAGGAAATAAATTCCCAAGCGGCAGTAATTCACATTGAATGCACTCGCTATTGTTCCTACTATAGAATCCATGGAGCTTTTCGTATCCTGTTTTGTCCTTTTTGCTAAAAGGGAATGGGGTGCTTTCTGGGTGAGGTGCCCCTTGAGATAAGAAGCTGATGGGAAGTTTGTTCTCAGGTTGAAAGAAAACAAAAAAGCAAAATGTAACTTATATATGTTACATTTTGCTTTTTCTATTATTAGTCTTCTAAGTTTACGTTGTGGTACACTTTTTGAACGTCTTCGTTGTCTTCTAGAGCGTTAATCATACGTTCGAATAAACGTAAGTCGTCGCCTTCAAGTGTTACTTCTGATTGAGGAATCATTTCGATTTCGCTCACTGTGAATTCAGTAATTCCTAAATCTTCTAATGCTTTACGAACAGTGTGGAAGTCGTTTGGTTCAGCGTAAACAATCGCTTGGTCGTCTTCTTGAACAACGTCACGAACGTCAACGTCTACTTCCATTAATTGTTCTAATAATTCGTCAGCATCTTTGTTTGCGATACCGAAGATTGCTGTGTGGTCAAATAAGTATGTTACAGAACCTGGCGCACCCATGTTGCCTCCGTTTTTGCTGTAAGCGGCACGTACGTCAGCTGCTGTACGGTTTACGTTATTTGTTAAGGCATCTACGATAATCATAGAGCCGTTTGGTCCGAAACCTTCGTAACGGAGTTCTTGGTAGTCACCATCGCCACCACCTTTTGCTTTTTCAATCGCACGTTCGATGATATGACGTGGTACATTATAAGTTTTAGCACGGTCAATAACGAATTTTAATTTTTGGTTTGAATGAGGATCTGGTTCCCCTTGTTTTGCAGCTACATAGATTTCAATCCCGAATTTAGCGTAGATTTTACTATTGTTAGCATCTAATTTTGTTTTCTTTTCGACAATATTTGCCCATTTACGTCCCATTGTTTCACTCACTTTCTGATTTTCATCTGGACTTAACTCTTCCATTATACACAATCAAGACGCGGTTTGTTAAGTGTTTTCTACTAAAAAAGGGCCTATGAGCAAAGTTTGCAAGAATTCTTGGGCTATCGGGTATGATAGGAGTGAGGTGAGAAAATGGAAATTGTAAAAATCATCTATATTTCGACTCCGACATGCGGCGTGTGCCATGTGATTCGTCCGCAAGTCATGGAAATCGCAGGAGACTACGGTATTACCGTAGAAGAAATCGACGCCACTCTTCATCCAGAAGTGGCTAGCCGCTATGAAGTGTTAACCGTGCCCGCCATTCTCTTGATGGTTGGAGACAAAGAATTCGCACGCCAAGCTCGCTTTATCGACCTAATGGAACTCGAAAAGCGCATCGTTCAAGCAAAGGCGTATGTGGAAACGGAGGAAACAGAATGAAAACCATGAAAGAACGTATGCTCACGGGAGACTTATATATTCCGTCTCTGACAGAAGGGCTAAGAGACTTATCGATTAAAGGGAAAAAACTAGCGCAACAATACAACCGTTTAGACTTTGATGATTTCGAAGGAAGACGCGCGTTATTAAAACAGTTATTCGGAAAAACAGGCGAGAAGATTTACATGGAGCAACCTGTCTATGTGGACTACGGAGTTCATACAACGATTGGCGAAGGCTTCTATGCGAATTTTGACTGTACATTACTAGACGTCGCGCCGATTACGATTGGGGACAACTGCATGTTCGGTCCGCACGTATCGCTTGTGACGCCAGGACATCCAACCGATGCCGAAACGCGCAATGCGGGTCCAGAATTTGGCAAGCCGATTACGATTGGCAATAGCGTATGGCTCGGGGCCAACGTGACGGTGAATCCAGGAGTAACGATTGGCGATAATACGGTCATCGGGTCTGGCTCTGTGGTGACAAAAGACATTCCAAGTAATGTGATTGCGGTTGGAAATCCATGCCGCGTTCTTCGTGAAATTACCGAAGAAGAGAAGGCAGATTGGCGCCAGAAACACCAAGAACTATTAAAAGAACTTGGAAAATAAAACAGTAAATGAAGAAGGTCGTCCTAATAGGACGACCTTTTCGTTTGATTTATTTTTCAGTACAAGCAATAAAGCTTTCACGTAATTGGTTTTCTGGAAGGTTCTTTCCGATGAAGACCAATGTTGAGCTACGTTTTGTATCATTCCAATCGCGACCTCTTGAGATATCAAAGCTCATTTGAACCCCTTGGAAGATGATTTGGTAATCTAATCCTTCCACGTTTAAGATTCCTTTGTAACGGTATAATTCTGGTCCGTAAATATAAACAAGTTCGTTCAACCATTCGTTAATGTTTGCGAGAACTAAAGGTTTGTCAGTCTCGATAACGAATGAGTTAATACCGCTATGGTGGCTATGACTATGGTGATGATGATGTTCGTGATCATGGTCATGGTGGTCATGTTCGTGATCATGCTCATGGTCGTGATCGTGGTGATCATGGTCATGATGGTGATGCTCGTGATCGTGGTCACCGTGCGCATGTGTATGGCCACATTCTTCGCAATATTCTTCTTCGGCGTGTTCTTGCATTTCTAAGATTTTCTTTTCAGATGCGTAGAACAATTCAAGTCCGAACATGTCGCTCATATGAACAGGACGTGCGTCAAGGTCTTGGATTTCCGCAAAGGCATTGATGCTACGAACTTCGTTAATCACTTTCGCGTAAATCGTTTCGTCTACTAAGCTATGTTTTGACATGAAAATCTTGTCCGCGAAGCCAACTTGTTTTGCTGGCTCAGGTTGATGCGCTGTTTGGTATAGGAAGTTTTTAGAATCCACTACCGTTAATACTGCATCTAAGATAAAGTGCTCGTTTAAGAATGGCACGTTAATAAATGTTTGTGCGATTGGAGCTGGATCAGCAAGACCTGTTGTTTCAAATAACACGCGGTCCACGCGAATGCCGTTTTGTTCTTTGACCATTAAAATGGATTTCAACATATCGGCAATGTCCGTACGAAGTGTACAGCAGAGGCAACCGTTATCCATTTGATAGATTTCTTCTTCAACGTCAAGCACGAATTGATGGTCTACACCGATTTCGCCGAATTCGTTAATGACAACAGCGATATGTTCGCCGTGTTTTTCTTTTAAAACTTTGTTGATTAAAGTTGTTTTCCCAGCGCCAAGGAAGCCGCTGACGATTGTAACTGGAATTTTTTGTGACATAATTCTTCTCCTTCACCTTTTCCATTTTCTTCAAGTAAATTCATTGTAGCACTCTCTTAAAAAATCTCAAAATAGACTGTTTCCAGCATTTGGTTGCGAATGTGCTATACTGAAACAGAGAAAACTAGAAAGAGTGTATCGAATGACAAAACAGGAAACACCAAACGCGGCCATTAAGAAAATCGATTGGGCCGAGCAATTTATCAACCAACACTTACATGCCTTTCGTTGCCCGTATTGCCACGAAGCGATGGTTTCTTCCGAGAATCATAGCGTGGTTTGCGAAAAGGGGCATAGGTTTAATATCTCGAAAAAAGGCACCTTGCATCTCATGAAGCAAAATGCGAATACGGATTATGATGCAACACTTTTCCATCATCGCTATGAACTGTCACAGAGTGGATTCTTTGAACCTTTATTAGAGGCAATCTTGCCCCATCTTTCGGGAAAGGAAGAGAAATTTATTGTCGATATCGGATGTGGGGAAGGCAGTCATTTATCGTGGCTCTCTAAGCGCGTGAAGGCACCTTTATGCGGAATGGATATCGCTAAAGAAGGCATTCATCAAGCTTCGGTTCATTTTGGAAACGAAGCGCTATTCTTCTTAGGAGACTTGGCGAACTTGCCATTTGCGGATGAATCTTGTGGAACGCTGTTAAATATTTTAACGCCGTCGAATTATCAAGAATTTATGCGCGTATTGGCTCCAGGAGGGACGCTCGTTAAAGTCATCCCTGGCAATGATTATTTATCGGAGCTTCGTAAGCAACTTTACCGTTCAAATCCAGAAAAACAAACGTATTCGAATGCGGATATTCTAGAACGCGTAAAGACCGAATGCCCTCAAGTGATATTTGAAGAGGTACGCTACACGGTGGATTTAACCGAAGAAACCTATCGTCATTTACTCGAAATGACGCCTTTATACTGGGGAGCAAGCGACGAAGATAAGGCCTATAGCAACGCGCATCCGCTCTCGCAAGTAACGGTGCACTATGTTGTGGCCATCGTGAAAAAAGCCGAAAACAAATAGGAAAAGTATGGTATAATAAACTTATTAACAAGCAGGAGGCCTAATAATGGGATTCAAAGATTTATTTTCTCGTAAAAAAGAAGAACCGAAAGTAGAAGAAAAACCGGTTCAACCAGAAGAAGTAAAAGAAGAGAAAAAGGAAGAAAAACAGGCAGTTGAGCCTGCTCCAAAAGAAGTAAGAGAAACGAAAGAAACTGAAGAACCACGTGTATTCACTGTGGGGATTGAATATGTATACTCTGTTTCAAAAGACTCACCAGATATGGTCGTTGCCGGACAAGTCAACGGAACAGTGAAAGTCGGGGATGAAGTACTCCTTACGAAACTTGGAAGCGACGACGATGAACCGTTTAGAACTGCGGTTTACGGGATTCAAGTCGGCGAAGATCGCGTGATGGAAGCGACGAATCAAAAAGCCGTTCTATGGGTGGAAGATGCGACAAAATTCTTCCCATATGTTGGGACAGTGCTTCACTCTGAAGGAGTTACTGAAAAACAATTATACTCTGCATACATTAACGCATTAGGCGAACGCTTTATCGGCGTTGAAGGTGGCGTTCTTACAGATATGGACCGTGCGCATTTAACAGTATCAGACGTAGCTGAAATCTGGCGACTTCTTTTATGGTATTGCAACGCAAATGCGGAAAACGATACGGAAGAAACACGTGAAGAAAACTTCAACAAGATTCGCACGCTGGTAACGATTGTTCGCGATAAATTATTCCTTTTAGATGGTATTTACGCGGTTTATTCTAAGAAAACTGGCGAGCCATACTTATTTACAAAAACAACGACAACAGATAATGATAACTACATCACTTCACCGCCAATGGTTCATTTCGTAACGAAGGCGTTTAAAGAAAACTTGAAAGAACAAAATGAAGATACCGAAGACTTAGAACTTCGCTATATCGACAATGGAGAAGACAAACAAGGAATTCGAAACTTCATTAGAGAAGTTGTGTTACTCGACGGCGCGCAAGGCGTTCGTATCCTTTCTGAATATACTGCGATTGCGGCAGAAGGATTGATTGAGTTTCCAAACTACGAAGGCATGCGTGATGTAGACATTCCTGTAGAAAATCCAGGATTGGTTCGCTGGATGCTTCTTCTAGGTCAATTAGGAAAACCAGATACTCCTGAAAAAGAATTTCTACATGAAATGTACTTCTATTTCTTCGGACAAGAATTATTGAAGTCTACTTTCATCATTCCAATGCGTACTCATGGTGAGATTCCAGAAGCCAACGAAAATGGTGTAACAAGTTTCAAAGAAGGCATGACATTTGATTTAGCGATGGTCGACGGAAGAGAGAAGGAACAAGCCTTGATGTTCTTCACAGACTGGCTACGATTCCGCCAAAAATTCGGCGAAGAGTGGCAAGGGCTCATGCAACCAATCGATGGCAACCTAGGACTCCATGATGTAATCATCAACGGAACAGGAAACCCAGAAGCGGGTGCCTATATTACAGAAAGCATCTTTAACAAAATTAAAGAAGCCCACAAAAAAGACGCATAACGCATAAGGACTCACAGTGTGGGTCCTTTTTTTGTCTCTATATTCGCGAAAAGAGCTATGTTATAATGAATTTATCAGCGATTAGCAAACGGGAGGGAAAGAAATGGGATTATTCGATTTTTTATTTGGAAAGAAGAAAGAAAATACAACTGTTGTTTTTGGGGTAGAAGAGATACTCCCTAATTCAAATGACTCAGAAGACTTAGTCGTTATAGGACTCGTAAGAGGAATGATTCACGTTGGAGATGAAGTCATTATTACAAATTTAGGAAGTGATAATGATAAACCTGCAAAAGCTGTCATTTCCGCACTTGAAGACGCGAATAAAGGTCAAGTGAAGAAGGCATCCGGCGACAATGTTGTAGTAACGATTAAAGATGGTAAAAAACACAACGTGTATAAAGGTACAGTCTTGCATTCCGAAGGGGTAAGCGAAGATAAGTTAAGAGCTTCTTATCTTTACGCTATTCTTAATGCATTTTTCTTCTGGCAAAATGGAGTATTAATGGATGAGGATCGTAGTCGCTTTTCGATTTCGGACTTAATAGAAATATGGAGCCAATCTATCCGTTTTTGTGATGCTAGTGCTGCACAACATTCACATGGAAAACATGCATACTATCTTGAAAAAAAACTTCTTTTAATGGAGCAGGTTCGCGCTAAATTATTAACACTCGATGAAATATATGCAGTTTATTCTGTAAAGACTGGAGAACCAGCTTTGTTCATAAATATGACAAGACATAAAGATGGTAGCCTCGAGCCAGCTGGAACAATGGTACGTTTAATTCCTGCGGCATATAAAGAGAGATTTACATATCCTGATGAGTTTGAACTCCGTTGCATTGAAAACGGACCGGATAAAGATGGAATCCAGAATTTCTTAAACGAAGTTATTTTCTTAAATGGAGCTGAAGGAATTGAGTTTATTTCAGATGAAACGTCAATTAATGCAAAAGCGCTAATAAAATCCCCGGATGTTGAAGGGATGAGAGAGGTCGATAAACCTATCATGAATCCGGATGTGGTTCGTTGCTTGCTAATGCTAGGCCAAATAGGAGATACTACTACATTAGGGAAGAGAGACCGAGATTTCTTATCCAAATTGTATTTAAACCGTTTGACGGAAGCCTTAAAAACAGCACGTTTTATTGTACCTATCAAAGTAGAAGGAGAATTACCAAAACCCAACGAAAATGGGGAAACTTCTTTTGCAGAAGATGTGAAGTATGAGTTAGCAATGAAAGAGCTAAAAGACAATAAGAAGGCTGTTCCAATTTTTACAGATTGGAAGAGATTCAATGAAGAGTACGGGGATGGGTGGAGAGGTCTCCTCCAACCGTTGGGAGGTCCATTAATTCCGCATCCTGTCCTTATTAACGGAACGCTATATTTCGAAACGGGTAATGAAACCAAAGATAGTGAATGATTAGGAGTAGGAGAAACAAAATGGGATTATTCGATTTTTTATTTGGAAAGAAGAAACAGGATCCGAGTTTTACTCTTGGTGTTGTTAATTTTTTTAAGGGGGATGACAATCCTTCAGACTTAATGATTGTGGGTTTCGTGAAAGGGACTATAAAAGTTGGGGACGAAATTGTTGTAACAAAGATGAGTTGTGTGACGGAAACGCCTGTGAAAACAAATGTATTATCACTCGAGGTTCCAGAAGGCGAGGTACAAGAAGCTTCAGACACAATGGTGATGGCAAGAGTCCAAGATGGGGCTAAACTTGATATTTATAAGGGAACGGTGTTGCATTCGGAAAATGCTCCGGATGCACAACGATATAATGCTTATATTACTGCGCTGGGAATCGCTTTTGTGAATGAACAAGAGGGCAAACTTACTAAAGAGGATTGTGAAAAATTAGCGGCATCAGATATTTCGGAGATTTGGCAATTATATTATAAAGTGCATGCTGAAGAGGCTAAACGATTTGAAGCCAAACAGGTACTATTAAATTATAAAAGACGAGAATTGTATAAACTGATTCGAGAAAAACTATTTTTATTAGATGATGTTTATGTAGTGTATTCAGTAGAAACAGATGAGCCTTATCTGTTTTCTCATGCATCAGAAGATGAGAAGGGTTCACTCTCTGTTACAATGCCAATGGCTCAATTGATTCCAAGCTCATACATGCATTACCATAAAGAGACTTATAAGAAAGATGAGATATTTGATTTTAAACGAATTGAGAATGGGCCTGATAAAGAAGGGATTCGTAATTTCATAAGAGACTTATTTATCTATGATGGAATACGTGGAATTCAATATTGTGGTGAAAAAACAACGATTCTTGCGGAACAACTAGTGGATCTTCCGCGGTATAAAGGGATGGATGAAAAAGAAATACCTGTAACGAATCCGAATGTAATCAAGTGGTTATATTTGGCACGTCAATTGGGCAAGCTGAATACTAAAGATAAGAAAACACTTAGCCAGGTCTATTTATATCAGTTTTATGAAGCTTTAAAAACAGCAAAATTTATTGCCCCAATGCGACTTCATGGATATGACCAACTTTTGGAAGACAACCCGCAAACTGAAATAGAACCTAACATTCCTTTTGATTTAGCAATGCAAACCGGAAAAACGAAAGAGTGGACACTCAAAGTGTATACGGACTGGAAAAGACTTCGTAAGCACTATGGAGAAGATTGTAAAGCATTAATTGTGACGCTTGATGAACAATTAGAGTATTATGATGTCGTTATTAATCCGGGAGACCATCCGATGGCAGCTGCTACGATTACGGAAGAATTGTATAATGAAGTGAAGAAGAAAACAGTATAAGAAAAGCAACTCGAGGAGTTGCTTTTTCTTTGTTTATAATTTTCTTAAAGTGCATAACAGAAGGATTTTTTGATGAAAATTCAAGATAACTTGGGGAACGATAAAAAATTTATCAAAAACGTTAGAATTTCTTAACTTTTCAGTTGATTTTTTCTGAGAAAAGCGCTATTATACAAATAATCTTTTGCTCTGTAATTGATTTTGCACGGCAATTGATGTTCGACTAACGTTAACTTTCGCAGTGTTTACACCGAAGGCTAGCGTTCTTTTTTTGCGCAAAATTTAGACACTTTGTGATAAAAGAGAAGTATAGTACAATAGATAGGAACAAAGAGAGGAGGTTTTTGATGGATACAGCAGTCTTAAAACAGAAAATTATCGAAAAAAGTAAAGAGCTTGGCATTGATAAGATTGGTTTTGCTTCTGCCGAGCCGTTTACTCACTTAGAAGAGAGTATGCGTCGCTCAAAAGAACTTGGTCATACGACAGGGTTTGAGCATCCAGTGCTAGAAGAGCGTATTTATCCTGAGAAAATCTTCGACACTCCAAAAACGATTATTTCCATCGCGCTGGCGTATCCGACACTTCCGAAGAATAAGCCGGAACGTGTAAAGGGAGAGCGTCGCGGGGCCTTTGCACGGGCTTCGTGGGGGGAGGATTATCACTTTATTCTCTCAAGACGCATGGAAGCACTGATTAACTACATCAAAGAAGAAGTTCAAGACGAAGATTCCCGCTTTAAGCCGATGGTCGACACGGGCGAATTAATCGATGTTCGCGTGGCTGAGCGTGCGGGGATTGGCTTTGTCGGCAAAAATGGCCTTCTGATTACGAAGGAATTTGGCTCGTATGTCTACTTAGGCGAGCTGATTACGAATATCGAGTTTCCAACCGATGAAATGGTGGACTACGGGTGCGGCGATTGTACGCGCTGTGTGGATTTCTGTCCGACAGGTGCGCTCCTTGGCGACGGGCGTATGAATGCCATGCGCTGCTTGTCGTATCAGACGCAGACGAAAGGCTTTATGCCGCAAGAGTTTCGTAAAAAAATCGGGCATGTGATTTATGGCTGTGACATTTGCCAGCAGGTGTGTCCATATAATAAGGGGAAAGATTTCCACTTACATCCTGAAATGGAGCCATCCGTTGAGGAGACGCATCCGCTATTGAAGCCGCTCGTGACGATTTCAAACAAGGAATTCAAGGAGCGTTTTGGCAAAATGGCCGGATCGTGGCGTGGGAAGAAGCCGTTGCAGCGAAATGCGATTATCGCCCTGGCCAACTATCGCGATAAAACGGCGGTGCCACTGCTGCTTCGTGTTATGAAAGAAGATATGCGTCCCGTGATGAAGGGAACCGCAGCATGGGCTGTTGCAGAAATCGTGAATGAATCCAACCAAGAGATGATTGATTATTTTAACGAGCAAAAAGCAGCAGCGATGAAGAAACTCGAATCGCTCGAAAATCCGTCGAAGGAAGATATCGAGTTAGTTGAAGAATTAGACAAAGCAATTGTAGTCTTAGAAGAAAAATATAGAGAAGAGGCAACCAAATGACGGTGAATCATATCGTATTATTTGAACCACAAATCCCAGCAAATACTGGGAATATCGCAAGAACCTGTGCGGCGACGAATTCGCCACTGCACCTGATTGAACCGCTTGGATTCTCGACAGATGATAAGCACTTAAAACGCGCGGGGCTTGATTATTGGCATGATGTCGATATTACGTATCACAAATCCCTTGAAGCGTTCTTGGAATATTTAGGAGAACGACCATTATATTTAATTACAAAATTCGCCAACCATACGTATGATGAGGTGGATTTAGCTCGTGATGAGGAGCAATTCTTCATGTTCGGGAAAGAAACAACCGGTCTTCCTGAAGAGTTTATGCGCGAAAACGAAGAGAAATGCTTGCGTCTTCCGATGAACGATACGCATGTGCGTTCATTGAATTTATCGAATACGGCAGTGATTGTCGTGTACGAAGCGCTTCGCCAACAACGTTTTGCAGGGCTTGAACTCGTACACACGTATGACCATGATAAATTGAAGTAGGTGACCGAGATGGATCGAAAATTATATCAATGTATTGTGTACGCCATTTGTGCGATTGCATTTGTGATTTTAGCGGTCACTTCGAAGCCCCTCTATGGCATCTGCGCGGCATTGTTTGCCGTTTCGTCAGTGGTCAATGGGATTCGTTATTTCAAAGAGAAGTAAAATTGCAAAATCGCGCTAGTTATGATACAGTGGATGACAGTTAAATAGCAAAATTGATGAAAAAGAGAGTAGTTTTTAACCGAATGTATTAGCGAGTTGGAAGGGTGAAAGCCAACCATTCATTAAAAATGAACCGCACTTTTGAAATGATTATTTGAAATGTAGGATAATCCGGATTCGCCGTTACCGAGTAAAGTGGCTCAATTTGAGCAAGCAGAGTGGTACCACGGGAATTGTCGTCTCTATATGACTGTCGTCGTATAGGGATTTTTTTGTGCAAATGGATATCCGAGTAAAAACCAAAGAAAAGGAGAACAAAGATGAATTATAAGAAAATTGTTGCAGAACAAATCGCAAAAACAGTCGGCGAGCATTTAAGCGTTGATGAAATCGTATCAATGATTGAAGTGCCTAAATATGCAAACCAAGGGGACTTAGCTTTCCCTGCATTTACACTTGCAAAAGTATTACGTAAAGCGCCACAAGCTATCGCGACAGAAATCGTGGAAGCCGTTAGCGATAAACATATCGAACGCGCAGAAGCAATGGGACCATACGCGAACTTCTTCTTAGAACGTAGCGCTTTTGCCGATGAAGTATTAAAAGAAGTCATAGAACTTGGCGCGCATTACGGTGACTGGGATTACGGTCAAGGACGTAAAGTGGTCATCGATATGTCTTCACCAAATATTGCAAAACCAATGTCAATGGGACATTTACGTTCAACAGTAATCGGGAACGCGATTGCGAACCTTGAGAAAAAAGTGGGCTACGAGCCAATTCGTATCAACCACTTAGGAGATTGGGGAACACAATTCGGGAAACTCATCGAAGCGTACAAATTATGGGGAAGCGAAGAGCTTGTAAAAGCAGATCCAATCGCAGAACTGATTAAATTGTACGTTCGTTTCCACGAAGAAGCAGAACTAGACCCAACGCTCGATGACAAAGGTCGTGCATGGTTCAAAAAACTAGAAGATGGAGATGCTGAAGCCGTTCGTCTATGGGAATGGTTCAGAAGTGAATCCTTAAAAGAATTCAACCGCGTATATGACTTACTAGGCGTGACTTTTGATTCTTACAACGGTGAAGCGTTCTATAACGACAAGATGGACGTTGTGGTCGACATGCTTGAAGACGCCAACTTATTAAAAGTGGATAATGGTGCTACCATCGTAGACCTTGAGAAATATGATTTACCACCAGCGTTGATAAAAAAATCAGACGGCGCAACATTATACATGACACGTGACTTAGCAGCCGCAAACTACCGTAAGAATACTTACGATTTTGCAAAATGTATTTACGTGGTAGGGATGGAACAATCAAACCACTTCAAACAATTAAAAGCAGTCTTAAACGAATTAAACTTACCTTGGTCTGAAGATATCGTGCATATTCCATTCGGACTAATCACATTGAACGGTAAGAAATTATCGACACGTAAAGGGAAAATCATCCTTCTTGAAGGCGTGTTAAAAGAAGCGACAGAACTTGCTTTGAAACAAATCGAAGCGAAAAATCCATCGCTTAAAAATAAAGAAGCTGTAGCACACGCTGTTGGGGTGGGTGCGGTGATTTTCCACGACTTGAAGAACGACCGTACAAACAACTTTGACTTTGCGCTTGAAGAAGTCGTACAGTTCGAAGGAGAAACAGGGCCATACGTACAATATACACATGCTCGTGCGATGAGTATTTTACGTAAAGCTAACCATACTGTCGATACAAAAGAGGCGTTCTCATTAACAGACGATGATGCGTGGGAAGTATTGAAACTTATCGAAAACTATCCAAATGTTGTGCGTTTCGCTGAAGAAAAATGCGAACCATCAGCAATTGCGAAATACGTTATCAACTTAGCACAGGCGTTCAATAAATATTACGCACATACAAAAGTACTCGTTGAAGATGAAGCCTTCAACAGCCGTATCGCTTTAGTACAAACAACAGCAAGCATCCTAAAACAAGGCTTAGCGCTTCTTGGCGTAGCTGCTCCAGATGAAATGTAGTCATTGACATCAAGTAGGATAAGCCGTATACTAAATGCACATATAGAAGCAATGAACAAGCGCAGTAGTGGTTGTCCACGGGAGAAAGAAGAGAATTGTCGGTCGGTGCAAGACAATCCCCCACATCCGCGAAGTACACTTGGGAGCAATCCGTTAGGACGTCTCATCCGCGATAAGGATGCTCGAGTGGATGATGCCTGGCATCGTCAACAAGGGTGGTAACACGGTGAAAATCGTCCCTAATAGTCTTTTTGGCTATTAGGGATTTTTTATTTACAAGAAAGAAGGGAAGAAACAAGATGAACATTATCGATGATTTAGAATGGCGCGGCGCCATCAACCAAATGACAGATGAAGAAGGCTTACGTGCCTTAACAAACGAAAAGGCTGTATCGCTCTACTGTGGAGTAGACCCAACTGGGGACAGCATGCACATTGGGCACTTAATTCCATTTATGATTCTTCGTCGTTTCCAATTAGCAGGACATAAACCAGTGATCTTGATTGGTGGAGCGACAGGTTCTATCGGGGATCCAAGTGGTCGTACAAGCGAACGTGTGCTTCAATCAATGGAACAAGTTCAACACAATGTAGAAAAATTAACAGCACAAATGAAGAAATTATTCTTCACGACAGATGAAGACCAAGCAACATTACGCCTTGTAAACAACTACGATTGGACAAAAGATTTATCATTATTAGACTTCTTGCGTGACTACGGGAAGCATTTCAACTTAAACACAATGCTTGCTAAAGACGTGGTCGCAAGCCGTCTAGAAGTGGGAATTTCATTTACAGAATTCTCATACCAAATCCTACAATCAATGGACTTCTTACATTTATTCAAGACGGAAGACGTGCAAGTTCAAATCGGTGGTGCGGACCAATGGGGGAACATCACTTCAGGTCTCGAATTAATCCGTAAAGTAGAAGGGGCTGAGTCTCGTGCGTACGGTTTAACCATTCCATTGATGTTAAAATCAGACGGTACAAAATTCGGAAAATCAGCTGGTGGCGCTGTATGGCTTGACCCTGAAAAGACAACACCATACGAATTCTACCAATTCTGGTTAAACCAAGATGACCGCGACGTGATTAAATACATCAAGTACTTCACATTCCTAGACCGCGAAGAAATCGAAGCGCTCGAAGAAAAAGTAGCTACAGAACCACATAAACGTGAAGCGCAAATCCGCCTTGCTGAAGAAGTCACTCGTTTCGTTCACGGCGAAAAAGCCCTAGAAGACGCGAAGAAAATTACAAACGCGCTCTTCACAGGGAACGTACAACAATTAACAGCCGACGAAATCGAACAAGGCTTCAAAAACATGCCAACTTTTGAAAGTTCAAAAGAAAGCCAAAACTTAGCAACATGGCTTGTTGATCTTGGTATCGAACCATCAAGAAGACAATCACGCGAAGACATTCAAAACGGCGCGATTTCAATCAACGGTGAAAAAGTAACCGACCTCGAGTTCGAATGGACGAAGGAACAATCTTTTGAAGAACGCTTCGTTATCGTCCGCCGCGGTAAGAAAAAATACTTCTTAGTAGTGTTGAAATAAAAGACTTACGGATGATTCCTGCGAATTCATGCGGATTTATTTATCATCATTGTAACGTTGCACCGGCGCAAGCCTTGGTCTTGCGCCTTAAAAGCCTCAAAGAGGGCGTAAGACCAAATACAAAACAGGACTCACAGTGTGAGTCCTGTTTCTTTGTGAGCTGACGATAACGAGCAGTTCACAAAGTTTAAAACTAAAAAAGTTTTTTAAATAGATTTTCAACCCCTCTATAAACTCCTACACAATAACATTTCAAAAGCAAATGTAAAAAACACAATATGACATATACGTTATATTGCAAAATAACTTTTTGGTCAAAAGCCCGAATTTGTTGGCTCTAAAAATCAAGATTTTAGGTAGCCCATTTCAAATGCAAAGCTGAGCACCTTCCCATTTAAAACTGCACCCGCTCAATCCATTAAAGCACGACTGCTTTATGACAAGATCCTTTCAATGCGGCAACCTTGATGGAGAAGCTGGAATTGATTTTGGATTTCGGAAAGTGTATGGCTTCAATAGTGACAGTAACGTGTTTCGTATTAAAACGAATAAGAGGGCGTAGGATTTATAATCCGTACGCCCTCTTTGAGGCTTTAAAGGTGAGAGACTTCGGCTCGAACCGGTACAACGTTACCGTCACTATGATGATAGCCATAAGGCTTTCCGAAATCCAATTTACTTTTTATACTTTTTCCACCGTTACCGCATTGAAAATGGTATCGAAGTTCTCCATGTTAATAAAGCCCGTCTGAGCTTCCATGGCATTAAGCGTACCTGCAGTCACTGCGGTTTTTAAAATGGTCTCGCTGCTTTCGCCTTTTGCAATCGCATGCGCTAACCCAGCAATCGTTGAGTCTCCAGAGCCAACAGGATTCACGGCGTTGACTTTGGGGATGTTAACTTGGTAGAAGACCCCTTCGTGTTTTGCCAATGCGCCTTTTGACCCAAGCGAAACAACCACCCAATCCACCCCGTCAAAGAGCGGAGAATTCAATTGCTCCTTCAATTCTTCCACCGTTGTTGCTTCAGGAACTCCTAGTAATCCGGCGAGTTCTTCTTGATTTGGCTTAATTAAAGCTGGCTTAGTAGAAGCTTCGAGCGCAATCTTCAATGTTTTTCCAGAAGTGTCTAAAAGCACAGGAACGTCTGCTTTAGCAGCTTTTTCAATAATCGTTGCGTATAAATCATCATCCATTCCACTAGGCAAGCTACCAGAAATCGTGATGAGATCGACTTCTTTTAATAAGTTTTCAAAATGTGCGAGGAACCCTGCTTGTTCCTCTGGCGTAATCGTAGGGCCGGCCTCTAAGATTTCCGTTTGTGACCCTTCGTGTAGGATGGCGATACAATTACGAGTTTCCGATTGAATAGGGTAGAAGTCGTTTTGCAGACTAACCTCGTCCAGTTTTTCTTTAATAAAGGCTCCAATATGTCCCCCAAGTAACCCTGTTGCTAACACCGGCGAACCGAGTTGCTTAAGCACGCGACTCACGTTCAGTCCTTTCCCTCCAGGTGTTTTGCTCACCTTTTTTGTACGATTGACGGTATCAATCTTTAATGTGTCAACGGTATATCCGATATCGACTGCAGGATTCATCGTCAATGTTAATATCATAAAAATAGCTCCCTCCTATTTTTCCTAGATACGTTAAATATACCATATTTCGAGAAAGTTGAAACCGTTTGTAACAAAACTTTTTTCGTGTGTCATAAAGAGGAGTGTGTAAAAGTTAAAAACAGAAATTCGATTCGAAAATCGTCAAAAATTCACATTTTAACCTGTAATATTTCACAAAAAATAACCATTTATGTATCAAAAAGGTCAGTCTTTCGGGTTATGTTACAGCTTTGTTACAAGGTATTATCAATTCGAAGAAAATCAACATCGACCTAAAGTCCTATGGTATTATAGTACCAAGTTAAGTTTTATTAAAAGCCGTGACCGGCTACTTCGAATATATATTAGTGAGAAACATTGGAGGAAAATCACTTGAAGAAACGTTTATTAACAGTATTAGTAACAGGAACAGTATTATCATTAGGAGCTTTAGCGCCATCAGTTAACGCGCAAGATTTCGATTCACAAATCGAAACAGTTAACTCATCAATCGCTAACATCAATGAGAAAAAATCAACAGTTAATTCTACAATCGATACATTAGCGAAAGAATTATCTGATGTACAAACTAAAATTGATACAACTCAAGCTAAAAAAGCTGAAGTTCAAGAACAAATCGAAACATTAAAAGCTGAAATTGCTAAATTAGAAAAAGTAATCGCAGAACGTAACACACGTTTAGAAGAACAAGCTCGTTCAGTACAAACAAATGGTGCTCGTTCATACTTAGATTTCTTATTAAACGCTGAAAGCTTATCAGATGCGGTTAGCCGTATCGGTGTTGTAATGGACTTAATGGGTGCAAACCGCGAGTTAATGCAACAACAAGCTGAGGACAAAAAACAAGTAGAATCTAAAGAAGAAGCTCAACAAGAAAAATTAGCTGAACAAGAAGCAGCTGAAAAAGAATTAGCTTCATTACAAACAGAATTAAACGATACTTTCTCTAAAAACAAAGTATTATTAGCGAACCTTTCACAAGAAGAGTTAGCTGAAATCGCAAAACGTGATGGATTAGTTGCTGAAAAAGAAGCTTTCCAAAAACGTTTAGCTGAAGAAAAAGCAAAAGCTGAAGCAGAAGCAGCTCGTATTGCTGAAGCATCTCGTCAAGCATTAGCAGCACAAGCTTCACAATCACAAACAACTGCTACACAAACTTCATATGAAGCTCCTGCACCTGCAGCAGCTAGCACAGCTTCAACAAGTACAGCTTCAAGCTCTACTTCAACACCAGCTCCAGCAGCACAAACATCTAGCTACACTTACACAGCTGGCGGAGGTTTCCCAGCAGTTGACCCAAGTTTCCGTGCTTCACTTAACGGTGGATACTTCGGACAATGTACTTACTACGTATTTAACCGTATGGCACAAGTTGGTACACCAATCGGTCACAGCATGATGGGTAACGCGGCTGAATGGCCATCATACGCTCGTAGCTATGGATACTCAGTATCTCACTCACCATCAGCTGGTTCAGCAATCGTATTCCAACAAGGTTTAGCAGGTGCTGACCCAACTTACGGACACGTAGCTTTCGTAGAAGCAGTTAACGCAGATGGTTCATTATACATCTCTGAAATGAACGTACGTGGATTAAACGTAATCTCTTACCGTACAATCTCAGCAAGCGTTGCAGCACAAGCAACATACATCCGTTTCTAATATGAAATGAAATGACCGTTTCCTGAAAGGGAGGCGGTTTTTGTTTGCCCTTTTTTATCGTAGTGATCTTATACAAGCAGATTTGACATCGGGTACTATATTTTCTATGATAAAGACAAGTCAAATTTAAAGGAGTATTCTAATGAAGAAAATTTTGAAATTAACAATGGTGTTGTTAGGAGCGTTATTTGTTTTAGTCGGTTGTAGCTCAGAAACTAAAAGTGAATTTGTTTTTGATCTTAGTGATATAAAACAAAAAATAACCTATGTATACGATAAAGAAAAAGATTCAGTTTCATCTGTAACATTTAATCTCATCTACGACATTTCAAAAAGTAAAGAAATCGAAGAGAAAGCACGTAGTGCCCAAAAACTAATAGTAGACGACGCGAGCGGCGTTGAAGGGGTTAAAGTCACTCAATCTGATAGCGCAAAAGAACTAAAGATAACGATTGAAGTGGATCTTAAGAAGTTTAACTATGAGGATGGAAAGGCAGGTGCTAAAGCGCCAGCTCTATATAGTAGCGTTCATACAGCGGTAATAAAGAAAGATGGTATTTACAGCTTTGAAGAATCTAAAAAGAGTATTTTAAAAGAAGGATTTAAAGAAGTAAAATAATCGATACGAACTTGGATTTCAGTGAATGGAATCCAAGTTTTTTTATATAAATGTTGGATGTGGACAGCAACGGAATTTGACAAACCATAGTTCATTTCCTATGATTAAAGCAAGTCAAAACAAGGGAGTATCATATGAAGAAAATCTTGAAACTATCCATTCTACTATTGGGAGCATTATTTGTATTACTAGGCTGTAGCCAAGAAACAAAAAGTGAATTTGTTTTACAGGAGATTGCTAGTAAGACGAAATTAACCTATGTATATGATAAAGAGAAAGATTCAGTTTCTAAACTAACTATGGAAATCATTTACGATATCACCAAAGATGAACGGTACACAGAAGCCGTTCGTAGTCAGCGAGACGAGATTGTATCGGAGATGGAAGGAATTGAAGGTGTTACATACACTAAGAAGGACGATATTAACTACATTACGCTAACGATTGAAATCGACGTTAATAAATTTAAGTTCGATGATATGACAAGTCGCAAAAAAGCGCCAATGCTCTATAATACCGTTAATGCAGCATTGAAGAGAAAGGATAATATGGTTAGCTATCAATTATCTAAAGACGCTATTTTAGAATACGAGTTTAAAGAAGTGAAATAAAGGGAGTGCTGTCATGAAGAAAATATTGAAGTTATCTATTGTACTACTAGGGGCATTGTTTGTATTACTAGGATGCCGTTCAGAAAGTAAAGCGTCATTTGTTTTTCAAACGGCAAATGCGGAGGTCACTTTTACATATGTATATGACAAAGGAAATGACACAGTTTTATCTCTAACAACGAAGTCAGTAATGAAACTAGCCAATATTCCAGAATACGATACAATAACACGTAAAAATCGAGATGCACTCGTGAATGAAATGAAAGATATCGAAGGCATAAAAGTCACTACATCAGACAGTGAAAAAGAATTAAATTTCACGGTTGAAGTGGACATGAAAAAGTTCAAATTGGATTATTCAGAAAGTCGTGCAAAAGCACCAGAGTTATATAGAACAATGGATGTGGCGCTTATAAAAAAAGACGATAAAATAAGTTTTTCAGCATCCAAAGAAAGCCTTGAAAGCAAAGGATTTGTTGAGCAAAAAGAAGAAAAATAAATATAGAAGAACTTGGATTATGGCAAACGTAATCCAAGTTTTTTATATAAATGATAAGTGTGGACTTCAACAGAATTTGACAAACGATAGTTCATTTTCTATGATAAAAGCAAGTCAGATTAAAGGGAGTATTCTAATGAAGAAAATCTTGAAATTATCCATTGTACTATTGGGAGCTTTGTTTGTATTAATCGGCTGCCGCTCGGAAAGTAAATCAGTCTTTGTTTTACAAACAGAACATTCAAAGGTCACTTATACCTATGTATATGACAAAGGAAATGACACAGTTTTATCTCTAACAACCGATGTAGTAGTACGTTTATCAGGTGTTCCAGAATATGCAACAGCAGCACGTCAAAGAAGAGATGAAATCGTGAATCAAATGAAAGCTACAGAGGGCGTAAAAGTTACTTCCGTAGATGGTGAAAAAGAAATAGCATTCACTGTTGAAATAGACATGAAGAAGTTCAAATTGGATGACTCAGAAAGTCGTGCAAAAGCGCCAAGTTTATATGAAACAATGGATGTCGCACTGATTAAGAAAGATGATAAAGTAAGTTTTTCAGCATCTAAAGAAAACATTGAACGCCTTGGATTTGTTGAGCAAAAAGAAGAAAAGAAATAATTTTATCAATCAAATAGCAGGACTTGGATGATAATAAACGTCATCCAAGTTTTTTTATTAGAGAAACAGCATAAAATCACCTTTTTGAGGCAGAGAGATTGCCTAAGTGGTGGTGAGGTGCTACAATACAAACATAAATAACATTTTCGGGGCAAGGTGAAATTCCTGACCGGTGGTATAGTCCACGAGCCGATTGGCATGATCTGGTGCAATTCCAGAACCGATAGTATAGTCTAGATGTGAGAAAATGGCACTATTTCAACAAGTCTATTTGACGAGCAGTATTGAAAGGTCCATTTCAATGCTGCTTTTTTCTTTGAAACTGAGAAACAGTGCAATTTCCTTCGCCCTATGAAGGAGGACGTACCATGAGTACAAATGTAAGAAAGTCGAACAGAACATCGGCTAAAAAAATTGTTCTAGTAGGAGTTTTTGGTGCGATTAGTACCGTGTTAATGCTGTTGTCATTCAACGTACCGTTTATCCCAACATTCGTGAAGCTCGACTTCTCGGATTTACCAGTATTGCTGGGTGGATATCTTCTTGGACCATTGCACGGAAGCTTGATTGCGCTCATTAAAGTATTGCTAAACTTCTTCTATAATGGATCAATGACCTTTGGAATCGGAGAGACAGTGAACTTAATCGGTAGCTTAAGCTTTATGTTACCAGCAGTGCTTTACTATCAACGTCGCCGTAATTTCAAATCAGCGGTAATCAGCTTAGTCATCGGTACGATTTCAGCGACAGTGGTGTTACTGACAGCGAACTACTTCGTGATGTTCCCACTTTATGCAACAGCGATGAACTTCCCAATGGAAAAAATCGTTGCCGCAGCACATGCATTAAACCCATTGGTAACAGACTTAGGATCATTAATGGCATTCGCATTACTTCCATTTAATATCGTGAAGTTCGGCCTAAATAGCGTACTTGCGATGTTAATGTACAAACGTTTAGCGCAAACCTTAAAATTAGAACATTAATCCAGAGTCGGGCTTCGTGCCCGGCTTTTTGTTTTGAGGAAAATTTCTTCTATATAATAGTAGAAAACTGCTTATAAATTTGCAGAAACTCTTTATTTCCAATAGCAATCTGCTAAAAAATGAGGTAGGATAGATAAGAATGAGGTGAACCAATGAAAGGAAAAACATGGACCAAGTTGCAACTATCCATCGTTGCACTCAGCTCTGTTCTCATGGGAACGAGCGGATTTTTAACCATTACACAACAATCATTATTTGGGCTTGAAGCACCAACAATTTCCATCCTATCCATCTTCTTTAGCAGTCTATTACTTTGGCTCTTTGTCGCAACGGACTGGCCAAGCGTTCTCTGCTATGTGATGTTAGGAATCGGGATGCTTCCAGGCGTCAACTATGGACAGATTTTTAGCCTGTCGTTTGGGAATACAACCTTTGTCTTCCTATTATTTACATTCTTAATGACTTACGCTTTGGAACAAACGCCTGCACTTAGACGTTTCGTCGCGCGTGCACTCGGCAGCTCCTTTGCAGGAAAGTCTCCATGGCATTTTATCGGGGCTTTTTACGCCAGCGTTCTTGCCATTAGCCTCTTTATTTCGCCGACGATTCTCTTTATGATCGTCTTCCCGATTTACGAGGAAATCATGGCTGTTCTCGGTTTGAAAAAAGGCGATAGACAGGCTTCGGTGCTCCTTATCGTACTTTTTGCAACAGTAGCGATTGGGACAGCGATGACGCCAATCAACCACGTCTTCTCTGTGACGGCTATGGCGCTTTACAAGAATGCCACAGGAATTGCGATTTCCAACGCGCACTATATGATGATTGGAATTCCAGCCGGACTCGTGCTCTTTATCTCGATGTGGGGTGTGCTTAGAACCGTTTGGAGAGTGGATTTGTCAAACGTGGAAATGAAACCACTCGAATCGCTTGAAGCACTTCCAGCCAAATCAAAACGCGAAACCGCGACAGTATTCATCTTCATGGGCGTCGTTTTATTATGGGTGCTACCAGAACTCGTAGGAGGATTCTTACCAGACGTCGCAGCCTTCCTAAAAACGGCTGGGATGGCATTTCCACCGATGATTGGAGTCATCGTGATGGCGATTCTGTCCTTTGACGGGAAACCACTCTTATCGATTCAAGAAGGGCTTCAAAAAGGTGTGTATTGGCCAAGTATGTTCTTGGTAGGCGCCACTTTAAGCATGGGAACTCTTGTCACAAAACCGGAATTAGGAGTCATCGGACTTCTTGAAAGCTCACTCGTACCGGTGTTTGCGACACTCGCTCCAATTCTTGTCGTGATCATCTTCGTCCTTTGGGCAGGATTACAAACGAATGTCTCTTCAAACTTAGTAACCGTATCAGTAGTCACAACCGTATTAACGACCGTCTATGCGACAGGTTCAGTCGACGTCCAAGCGGGAACGATTGCCTGCTTAATTGGATTCATGGCGAGTCTTGCCTTTATGACACCACCAAGCATGCCGTATGTGGCGATTTCGGTCGGCTCAGGTTGGACGAATGCAAAAGATGCCTTTGTATACGGAGGAGGCCTATTCCTACTTAGCGCTGCTAGTGCGATTATTGTAGGCTACCCATTAGGCGTCTTCTTTGGAATTTAACAGTAGGAGGAAATCGAGTGTTAGAAAAACAACGCGCAGAAATTGATGCCATCGACCGCGAGATTGTGGAGCTCTTTGAACGCCGCATGCAAGTCGTTGTCGATGTCGCTCGTATTAAAAAAGTAAATGGTATCGCGATTTTAGATGCCAGTCGCGAGAAAGAAGTGATTGCCAAGGTGCAGTCATACTTGAAAGATGCCACATTGAAAGAAGAGTTGGCAGAAGCGTACGAGACTTTGATGAAAGTTTCAAAGGACTATCAACAAAAACAAATAGAAGCATAAAAATGAAACTCCTAGAGGTGGAATGATTACTTCGAATCCGTGGATTCTTCGTAATCAACTCTAGGAGTTTTTTAGCTTTAAGAAGGTAAATAGTTTTAGAAACTTAAAAGTCTTGGCACGCTTTCTTTTATTGATAAGGGAAGAGTGATAAAATAAGAGAGAAGATTCGAAGGGAGAGGAGGAGCCTGATGTTAGAGCATCTAGCTTTTAAAGGCGAGTGGCGACAGTACCAAAAGCGCATTTTAGAAAAGAGCGATACGATTATGGCGGATGGCCATATTCATTTGGTGGCGGCTCCAGGTTCTGGGAAAACGACGCTAGGAATTGAATTTATCCGTCGCAATAGTAATCCAGCGCTTATTTTAGTGCCGACCGTGACGATTCGCCAGCAGTGGGTGGACCGTATTCGTGAGGCGTTTTTGGATGATGCGAGTCTAGCCGATGAAATGATTTCGCAAAATCTGAAGCAGCCAAAAACCATCACTGTTGCGACGTATCAAGCCTTGCACAGTGCCATCAATCGTCTGGAGGGCGATGCGGAAGTCGAGGATACGGATGATGTGGTCGAGAACGAGCACTTTGATTTTAAAGACGTGGATATTATTAAGCTCTTTAAGGAAGCAAATCTTGGAACATTGTGCCTCGATGAGTGTCATCACTTGCGAAATGAATGGTGGAAGAGTCTAGAAACCTTCCGTAAATCCTTTGCGGACATCAGTGTGATTTCGCTGACGGCAACACCTCCATATGAAGGGGAGCCTGCACTTTGGGAGCGTTATGTGGCCATGTGTGGGGAAATTGATGAAGAAATTACTGTTCCAGAGCTCGTTAAAGAGGGCAGTTTATGTCCGCACCAGGACTATGTGTATTTCTCTTTCCCAACGAAGGAAGAGGAGAAACAACTCGATCAGTTTTCTACGCAGAAGAGAGCCTTCTTGAAAAATTTATCGTCTGATTCGATGTTTTGTGAGGCGGTAAGAACTAGCCGCGCGCTCGATGGAACGATCTCAGAAGATGAACTCTTAAACGAACCGAAGTATCTTTCGGCAACACTGATTTTCCTACGACATAAAGGCATCGAGTTTCCGAAACATTTCCAACAATTACTGGGGGCAAGCCTGCTTCCAACATTTGACTTGGCGTGGTTTGAAATCCTCTTACAGGGAATGTTATTCGACGTGCCGCATTGGTATGATTTATCCGAAGAAGACTGTAAAGAATTGAAGCATGAGTTGAAATCGATCGGCTTAATTGACCGTAAACAAGTGCAGTTACTTCGCAATAAACAACTCGACCAACTGTTAAATCAATCTCTTGGAAAATTAAACGCGGTCCGAGACATTTTCAAGGCGGAATACGAAACATTAGGCAGCGAATTGAGACAGTTGATTCTAACCGACTTCATTCGAAAGGACTTTGAGGTGCACTTAGGAAATCCAGAAGTTCAATATAGCCAACTGGGCGTATTACCGTACTTCGAAGTGCTTCGTAGAGAGCTTGTGGAGCAGCAATTAGACGTTCCTGTGGCCGTTTTAACAGGAAGCCTCGTAATTATTCCAACAGCTGTAAAACCTCGTCTAGAGGCTATTTTTGGCCCGGACAAGATTACCTTCCAACCAGTGGGGCAACTTGGCGAGAAGGACTATGTGAAGGTGCGTTTAGTAGGTTCGCAACATGATTTAGTTAGCGCCGTGACGCAGCTCTTCCAAGAAGGACACATTCATGTCGTGATTGGAACAAAATCTCTCCTCGGCGAAGGATGGGATGCGCCATGTGTGAACTCATTGATTCTCGCTAGCTTTGTCGGAAGTTTCATGCTCAGCAATCAGATGCGAGGTCGCGCGATTCGTATTTGGCCTGAAAATCCAGAGAAGACAAGTAGCGTTTGGCATCTTGTGTCGATTAATCTTGCGGAGAAAAAACTCTTCAAGAAGAAAGAAGACGAAGAAGTTGCTGTGGGAATCGATAGTCCGGATATGGAATTATTACAGCGCCGCATGAAGCAGTTCTTAGGATTACACTATAATGAAAACACGATTGAATCAGGCGTAGATCGATTAGACCTTGGAACGATTAAGTTTACGAAGAAGGATTTAACAAAGCTCAATCAAGAAACCATCGAACGCTCGCGTAACCGCGAAAAGTTGAAGAAGCGCTGGAATGAATCCCTTCCGCTTCTAGAAGACATGGAAGTCTCTAATGAAGTTGCAGTGGACAAGACATTCTTGCCAACCGTTCTTCTGACAGATGCACGGAAAATTCTAACCTATGCACAAGCAATCGCACTGACGGAACTGATTGTCTACATTATTCTCGATTTTGCGAACGGACCGTCCCAACTCTTATATCCAGTGTTTATCCTGTCGCTTATCGCATTAAATATCGTCTGGTTAAGATATTTCCTATACAAGAGCCCGTATAAACGCCTCGAACTCTTTGCCGAAGCCGTCCGAAAAGCCTTACTTGCGTCAGGACATTTGCAGACACAAAACTGCAAGGCCAGAGTCGTTCGCGGTGATAAGAATTCGATTCAAACCGCCACTTATCTAAAGGGTGGCACATTGCGCGAAAAAGAAATTTTTGCACAGGCGTTATCGGAATTCTTTGCTCCAATCGAGAACCAGCGCTATATTCTAAGAGCCACGACTTGGGTCAATGACCAAACGAAATATTTTGCCGTCCCAAGCATGTTTGATAAACGAAAAGAAGACGTCATGGTCTTTGTCGCTAATATCGAAAAATACATCGGCTCATACGAAATCATCTACACCCGAAGCGTAGAGGGCCGTCACATTCTCCTAGATGCCCGTCTGAACGCTTTAGGAAATAAACAAGAGCGCACCTTCTCGAAGAAGAAAGTGACCTCTAAATTAAAATAACTCATAAAGAATCTAGCCACTAACCTGACTAGATTCTTTATGTTTTTGCGGTAAAATCCTTGCATTCTATTTCAAACTATTGTAAGATATCTGAGTACGAAATTTTAATATTTGCTGGAGGGGTAGCGAAGTGGCTAAACGCGGCGGACTGTAAATCCGCTCCTTCGGGTTCGGCAGTTCGAATCTGCCCCCCTCCACCATTGGGGTATAGCCAAGCGGTAAGGCAACGGACTTTGACTCCGTCATTCGTTGGTTCGAATCCAGCTACCCCAGTCCTACAGGCACCGATTTCGGTGCCTTTTTTGTTGCCCAATTTTTAGCACAATCCGTCGCAGCACACACCCTGTCCTTCCCGTCCCACCGCTGAAACTATTCGTAATTTTCTTATTCACTCATTTTGCTGTTGTGTGCTAAAGGGAAATTGTTTAGGTAATGTAATTTCGAAGCGTTCTTCGGATTCTATAATAGCAGTAATGGGGGATAGTATTAAATGTGAATTAGAGGGAGTGCCGTTATTACTGCACCGAACCATGTTGTTCCGGTCCTACCGACTGAAATTATTCGTAATTTTCTTGTTGACTGAATTTTGATAGCGCAGTGGAAAAAGATGTCTCGAAAGAGTTGAAAAGTTCCATAGTAGCAGTAATAGGGAATAGCATTCAAAGTGAATTACGACCTCTTGAAAAGTCATTTTCTAGAGGTCGTTTGAATCTTGAAAGAGCTTGAGACTTCGGCTCAAGCCGGTGCCCTATTACAGCTACTATTAGAAACTTTTCAATCGAAGAGACATCTTTTTCTTTCTTAGCACACCAATCATCCAAATTCGGTCAAAAAGTAAGAAAAATTACGAAATGTTTCAAAAAGGTACTAAAAATTGCCTAACAATAGGAAAAGATTTTAGGTATAATGGAATCAAAGAATCTGCTATAGTCAAATTAGGGTGGAGGGATGTTTTATGAAGCAACGACACCAACAACTGTTGCACTTACTTGCACGCCAAGAATGGATCAAAGGACGCGAATTAGCTTCCTGCCTCGGCGTCAGCGCAAGAACAGTGCGTTCCGATATCGAACAAATTAATCGAGAAATGCCGCATATCATTCAAGCGGATCGTCAAAAAGGATATCACCTCGTGGCTTTCCAACAAAATCGATATGCAGACCCAGAAGGATTACTAAGAGCGCCACAAGATAGCGCAGAAAGAAGCGCCAACTTGCTGAAGCAACTCCTGTTCAATGGGGAGGGCGTTTCCATAGAAGCTTTTTGTGAACAATGTTTTGTAAGCGCTAAAACGTTTGATATAGACCGCATTCGTGTCCAACAACAATTGGAAGAATACGATGGTCTGGAACTCGTGACGAAGAATGGGGCGCTTGTATTAGAAGGGCCAGAAGCCAGCAAGCGAAAATTATACAGGGAACTACTGAAAAAAGAATTAAACGAAGACTTCTTGAATAGCTCAGAGCTCATGAATGTGTATCCGGAGTTGGATATGGAGCAATTAGAGGCGATTATTTGGGCGAAATTAAAAGAATATCGCTATTCGATTCGTAAAACGCTCATGCCGTTTCTATTGTTACATTTAGGCCTGGTGTTGCAACGAGTAAAACTAGGACAAACGGTACAAGAAGGCAGTGCAGAAGGCCTTGATTTAGAGGTTGAAGCTACGATTGTTCGTTCGATTTTTAAAGAAATTCTAGGCGATAAAGAGATTTCGGAAGGAGAAATTCTTTCCTATGCAAAACTCTTAAAGGCGTATCATAATTCAAATGCCTTTCAATCAGAAGTTCATTTCAAAGGAAAAACGATCCGACTAGAAGAACTAACCAACTCGATTGATGAACGACTCTTCCAGTGGATGGGCATCTCGTTTGTGGATCAAAAGGAATTCAAGGTGCGATTCCAGTTGCACTTGCAAGGCTTACTCGAACGAGTGCAGATGAACTTAAGCCTACCTAATCATTATGTGCAAACCTTTAAACGACAATATCCGCTAGTGTTTGATACGGCCGTTTCCGTGAGTCAGTATTTGATGAACGAGCTGCAATGCCAAATTACCGAAGAGGAAATTGGATTTTTGGCACTGCATATTGGAGCAGCGTATATGCAAGGAGCGACAAACGCGAAACTAAGCGCGGTCCTTATCGCCAATACGCAATATCCATTGATTGCTGGAAGTGTGGAACGATTGAAAGAGCAGTTCCAACATCGCTTGGATTTTGTAGCAGAGGAAGCGACATTCACTACAGGTGTGACGGAGTTTTACGAGGCCGATTTACTCATCACCTTCGAGCAAAAGGAACCACCAGTTACGATTCCGGTCGTTCGATTAGGACTATTTTTTAATACGCAAGACGAGATTCAACTGATTCGAGTGATGAATACGTTAGAAACGCAGAAGATGAGTGAAACGATTCATACGCAAATTGGTCAGTTAATGGATGAAGATTTCTTCTATGCAGACGTAGAGGCTACTAGCCGAGAAGAAATCCTAATGCAAATGGGTTCCCGCTTAGAAGAAGCGGGCATTGTGACAGAAGACTTTTTAGACTCGGTCATGAAACGCGAAAGTCTCTCTTCGACGGATTTTGATTATTCGATTGCGATTCCGCATCCGTTGCATCCATCTAGCAACCGGTCGATGATTTCAATCGCGGTATTAAGAGAGCCGATTCAGTGGAATCATTTCCCAGTGAAACTGGTCATCTTGCTCGCGTTGAAGGAAGAGGATATGGAATTCATGCAACTCTTCTTAAGATGGCTCGGGAAGCAATTAGACTCCCCGGACAAAATGATGTTTTTATTAGAAGCAAAAAATGTAGAGTCGTTTATTCAGGAGATTCGATAAGGAAGGAGGAAATAGTATGGAAGGCATTGAGCTAGTGTGTTTTAAGATGATTAGCGCATTAGGGGCAGCAAAATCCTGTTTTATGGAGGCGGTGCAAGAAGCGCGGCTAGGTCATTTTGAAGAAGCGCGTCGATGCATTGAAGAAGGGGATAAATATCATGCAGAAGGGCATGAAGCACACTTCGGGTTATTGCAACAAGAAACATCCGGTGAGCCAGTGCAATTATCGCTCTTACTCGTGCATGCGGAAGACCAATTGATGAATGCGGAATTTCTTAAAATCACAGCAGAAGAAATTATCGCCCTTTATGAACGGATTGAAAGTATTAAATAGAAACGGAAGGAGGAAAAGAAAATGAAAAGAATTTATCTATTTTGTAGTGCGGGGATGTCAACCAGTCTAGTGGCCAGCAGAATGCAAGACGTGGCAGATAAGCATAATTTGCCGCTAGAAATTAAAGCGTTTCCAGACCGCAATATCGATGCGATTTACGAGCAATACCATCCAGACGTAATCTTGTTAGGACCTCAAGTGAAATTCAAATTCAATGCGGTTCACGAAAAATATGATCCACTTGGAGTTCCTGTCGATGTCATCAATCTTGAAGACTACGGAAATGCAGATGGCGAACGTATCTTGAAACGTGCCATTCAATTATTAAAATCTAAAAAAGAACAATAGGAGGTTAGTACAATGTTTGCAGGTTTAGAAAGCACGATGGGCCGCGTGGCAGAACGTCTCAGCACGAATAAGGTGCTGATTGCGATTCGTGACGGGTTCTTAGTCGGTACACCATTAATTATCGTAGCGTCCATTTTCCTTGTTATTGCGAACTTCCCAGTGCCAGGGTATAGCGATTTTATGGCGCAATTCTTCGGCAAGGGTTGGGAAAACTCAATGGATGCCGTGATTGACTCTACATTTAGTATTTTAGCGGTTTTAGGAGCCGTTGGTATTGGGTATTCATATGCTAAACAATTAGAAAGTGATGCCATTGCAGGGGGAGTATTATCACTTGTCTGCTACCTTATCATGACTCCAAAAGTGCACCCAAAATTTGTGAATGAAGCAGGTAAAGCGTTTAGTGGATTTGCATTCTCAAACCTTGGTTCTGCAGGGGTGTTCTTAGCGATGATTACTGCGATTGTGTCAGTGAAAATCTTCGTAACGATTCAGAAAAAAGGATGGGTTATCAAATTGCCTGATGCAGTGCCACCAGCAGTTTACCATTCATTTGCAGCTTTAATTCCTAGTGCGTTTGCGATGTTCTTTGCATTTGCAATCTATCTCATCTTCTCATTAACAGAATTCCAATACGCACAAACATTTATTTATAAAGTATTACAAGCTCCATTGATGGGATTCGGTCAAAGCGTCTTCTTCGAACCATTGTATCAATTCCTATCAACACTCTTCTGGTTCTTCGGTATTAACGGGCCAGCTGTAACAAATACAGTCTTCAACCCAATCCACTTAATTTTAACAAACGAAAACTTGGAAGCGTTTAAAGCTGGACAACCATTACCAAACATCTTCACTGGACCTTTCGGAGACTTCTTCGGTAACTTCGGTGGTGGAGGTAGTACATTATCTCTAGTATTCTTAATGGTCTTCCTTGCGAAATCAGAACGAATGAAGAAACTCGGTCGATTAGCTTTAATCCCTGGTATTTTCGGTATCAACGAAATGGTTACATTCGGTTTACCAGTGGTATTAAACCCAATTATCGTGATTCCATTCTTATTAACACCACTTGTAAATATTACTTTAGCAACTCTTGCAACAATGTGGGGAATTATCCCTTATACAACAGGGGCTTCACTTCCATGGACAACGCCTTTCTTCTTCTCAGGATGGTTGTCAACAGGTAGTATCGTAGCCGGATTCTTCCAAATCTTCTTGATTATCTTAGGTTGCTTGATCTACTTCCCATTCTTCAAAGCATTGGATAAACAATACTTGAAAGAAGAAGAGGGCACTAGCATGTTAACAGGTGATGAATTAGACGACGTTGACTTAAACGACTTATCATTTGATGACTTATAAAATGACAACTACGTAAGTCACAAGTGTCAAAACTTCGGGTGGCATGCGATGACGGATGCCACCTTTTTACATAGAAAGGGGTGAACAGATGAGAACACTATTATTATTCGACCAAGTTCAAGCTGGATTCGGCGGAAAGGAACGTGGCGATACAGAATTAGGCCTTGAAAAAGGTGGGGTTGGTTCTTATTTAATGTTCAAAGAAGACTTCGAAAAAGCAGGACTCACAGCGCTTGCGACGATTTATTGTGGTCCAGATTATTTCCAAGCGCATAAAGAAGAAGTGATTCATAAAATCAAAAATCTGATTTTGAAGACGAAAGCGGAGGTACTGTTTGCAGGACCATGTTTTAACTATGGAACTTATGCGCAAATGGCGGCAGAAATTGCGTTAGCCATTCAAGAACAAACCGACTGTAAGTCTTACGTCATTTGTTCGAAAGAGAATGAAGACACCATCGCAGCCTATAAAGATAAAGTCGTCATGCTAGAAATGCCGAAAAAAGGCGGCGTGGGCTTACGCGAAGCATTAGGCGGAGCCGTTGCGATTATTAGCGGAACCAAAGACGAAAGTGAACAACGATTTCAGTAAAAGAGGTGACAGAGAATGTGGGGTATGATTGCGACATGGCGAATGGCGCTCGAAGGAATCCAGAAGGTGACCCCGAATTTAGAAGCGGGCGGAACTGCAGGAGATGCCATTTATGGCTCGATTAAAGAAGTGGAGGACTTCCCTTACTTTAAATCTGTTGGATATGGCGGACTTCCAAACAAAGAGATGGAAGTGGAGCTAGATGCCGCTTATTTAGATGGATCGACGTTTGATTTCGGAGCGGTTTGCGCGTTGAAACAGTTCGCTAATCCAATCTCGGTGGCGCGTGTCTTAAGCGCTTATAAGGTGAATAATGTGCTGGTCGGAGAAGGGGCAGCAGCCTTTGCGAAGGCTCATCATTTCGAAGAAAAAGACATGCTCACGGACCGTGCGAAGATTCATTTCCATAACCGATTAAAAGACATTGAACGCGAACGGCTCACACCGTATGCCGGACATGATACGGTCGGTATGGTGGGATTGGACGCATCTGGAGATATGGTCGCAGGGACCTCAACGAGTGGACTCTTTATGAAGAAACCAGGGCGTGTCGGGGACTCTCCATTTATCGGTTCTGGATTATATGTCGATAGCACGATTGGTGGCGCCACAGCAACAGGTCTAGGCGAGGATTTGATGAAGGGCGTAATTTCATATGAAATCGTTCGTCTGATGAAAGAAGGCCTCAGTCCACAAAAGGCGTGTGAGAAAGCCGTGAGTGAGCTTGCAGAACGATTGAAGAGAACGCGTGGTGAAGCAGGCGATATTTCTGTAGTGGCCATAAATGCCAAAGGAGACTTTGGGGCAGCTTCTAATATCGAGAACTTCTCATTTGTCGTTGCTACAAGTACGCTAGCGCCAACGGTATTCCGTGTGCATCCGCAAAGTGATGGCACGATGAGACATGAATTAGCGACAAAGGAATGGCTTGAAGCGTATTTAGAAGAGCGCATGAAGCCGTTGGAGGTCAAAGAATGAATCAAGAAGAATGGATTGTGGAGTTGAGAGGTATTCAACCCGCACTGTTTGAAGGGCTTAGACGGATGGTCGCTATCCCAAGTATTCGAGGAGAAGCAGAAGAAGGCGCTCCGTTCGGAAAGGGACCTAGACAAGCGCTCGACGAAGTGCTTGCGATTGCCAGTGAACTTGGATTTCAAACGAAGAATATCGATAACAAGATTGGATACGCGCAGTACGGAGAAGACCGACCAGATGGCGCGTACTATGGCATCTTTGGTCACGTGGATGTGATGCCGCTTGGAGAAGGATGGATTTCTCCAGCGTTAGCCCTTACCGTTCGTGACGGAAGACTCTACGGACGCGGGACATTGGATAACAAAGGGCCAATTCTATCGAACCTTTATGCGCTATACGTGTTGAAGGAAAGAGGTGTGACCTTTGATCGACCGGTGCGGATTGTTTTTGGGACGAATGAAGAGACAGGATTTGGATGCGTGAAGCACTATTTAACAAAAGAAGTGCCACCAACATTTGGATGGACGCCAGACTGTAAATGGCCAGTCGTCTACGGAGAACGCGGTCGTCTCAGAGTAAGATTGTCTGTACCATTTGATAAAGTGTCCGGATTGTATACATTTGCCAACGAAAAACTTCTCCATACAAATCATCGCGGGGAAGAATTGGGCATCGCCTATGAAGATAGTGACTTCGGGATGATGCAACTGCGCGGCGAAACGTTTGGACTCGAAGACGGTCGTCATTATGTTGAATGGACGATGTGCTATCCAGCAAGTTGCACAAAAGACGAGTTGGTTGAGAAAATCAATATGCATGTACCAGAAGGTGGCGTGCTAGACGTGATTTCGCATTGGGACCCAGTGCTCTATGACAAGGATTCCGCCTACGTGCAAGCCTTGCAAAAGGTGTACACGGATATCACGCAGAGCGATAGCGTTCCAGTGACGACAACGGGTGGAACCTATGCCAAAATCATTCCAAATATCATTGCGTATGGGCCAAGTTTCCCAGGGCAAAGAGATATTGCGCATTTGCCAAACGAATGGATTGGGATTAAAGACTTAGAAACAGATACGATTATTTACGGATTAGCGCTACTCGCATTGTCGCGCATGAAAGAAGGGACGTTATGACAGTAGAAGTATGTGCTGGAAGCATCGCAGACTGCCAGATTGCAGAGCGTGCTGGTGCTGACCGCATTGAATTGAATAGCGCGCTTTTCTTAGGAGGATTAACGCCAAGTATCGGCATCTTGCAAAAAGTGCTCGATTCTGGAGTGAGCCTTCCGATTGTGTGCATGGTTCGTCCTCGTGGCGCAGGATTTTGTTACACGAAGGAAGAATTCGAGAGCATGCTCATCGATGCAAAACTTTTATTAGAAGCGGGTGCGAAAGGGTTAGCGTTTGGATTTTTATTAGAAGACCGGACGATTGACTGGAACCGTACGAAGCAGATGATTGAGTTGTGTCAGAAATATCATGCCGAGAGTGTGTTCCATAAGGCGTTTGACCTTGTGCCGGATGTGGAGAGTGCCATCGAGGGCTTAATCAAACTTGGATGCACGCGCATTTTAACAGGGGGACAACAGGCGCACATTGAAAAAGGAATTCCGCTCTTAAAAGACTTGCAGGCTCGCTACGGAAGTCAGATTAAACTGCTTTGTGGCGGCGGTGTTACCAAAGAAAATGTGCAGCACTTAATGCAGGAGACGGGGATTTCGCAAATCCATGGAACGTTTAAGACGTGGGAGACGGATCCGACGACTGCAGGCGAGGGGCTCAGCTATGCCTATCATGAAAATGGAGATTACGAACAGACGGATGAAGCGTTGTTGAAAGAAGTAGTGGCGCTTGTTCGTGGACAGGAGGAAACGAAATGAGTAAACGATTGTTAAATTGTGCGGCCAGTGATTTCAGAAAAATGACCGGAAAAGAATTGAAAAAGGCGATTGAAGCCGCAGAAGGAAGAACGGTGTGCTGTGAAACGGGATGCTCACGACCAACGTTTCTGTATGAATTATCTAACGCAGAAATCGCAAAGGCGTTCGGCGGAGACATGGTGCTCTTGAACGGATTTGACTGTATTGATCCACTGATTTACGGTACTGAAGAAAGTGAAAACCCAGTCCAACGTGCGAAAGAACTGAGTGGGTTGCCAATCGGGGCGAACTTGGAGCCAGTGGACATGAATGCAGAAATGCTAGAAACACGTATCGAAATCTCACCAGGGCGTCAATGTACGGTGGAAACCGTGAAACGTGCGGAAGAACTCGGTCTTGATTTCATCTGCTTAACCGGAAATCCAGGGACAGGGGTAACGAATGAAACGATTGAAGCGTCACTCGCCATGGTGAAACAACACTATTCAGGGCTTGTGATCGCTGGGAAGATGCACGGAGCAGGCTCGAAGGAACCTGTGATGAACGTGGATATCGCGAAACGTTTCATTAAAGCAGGGGCCGATGTGATTCTTGTTCCAGCGGTTGGAACGGTGCCAGGGTTTACAGACGCAGAATTGGTGGAAATTGTGAAAGTGGCGCATGCCAACGATGCACTCGTGCTTTCTGCAATCGGAACAAGCCAAGAAGGTTCTTCAAGAGAAGTCATCGAACAAATTGCTATCCGTAATAAAGTGGCTGGTGTGGATATTCAACATATCGGGGACGCGGGATACGGCGGTTTAGCGACAGTGGAAAATATTTACGCATTGTCAGTTGCGATTCGAGGAATTCGTCATACAGTAGCTCGTATGGCACGTTCAGTGGTTCGATAAGAAAGAAAAAAGAACAGCACACTAGCTGAAGGCTGGTGTGCTGGTTTTTTGTGTTCTGTCTTTCTGCCTGTGAAGTTGAGTTCGGTCTCGTATCCTAGTAGTTGAGTTCGCAAAAGCAGAGACTCAAGCCTTTCTTGCTTTGTCCGCACGGTCTTTCTGCCTATGAAGTTGAACTCGACCTCGCAGAAATGGCGTGCGTTTCCCGAAACGTCCGCAGAACGTTTCACGTTCCTTCCGGCGTTCCGGTCCAACGTTCCATTTCTGAGCGCTCGGTCTCGTATCCTATGTGTTTTGTAAATCTTCCACTTCCGCAACAGAGTAGTCTTTCTTTTCAAGGCTGTCGACGATTTGGTGTAAAGTATCTTTTGACACGCCTGCTGGCAATGTCACCAAGATACGGCGTAAGCTTTTATCTTGTTGGGTATCGATGGTCATTACGTTGGCGATAGAAGCGTACTTGTTGATTACTTTAGAGATATTCGCAAGGGCGCCTTTTTCACCACCAGAAATAATGGTTAAAACATAAGATCCACTCTTCACATTCCAAGATTCTTGTAACATTGACAATAAACTGTTGTGCGTTAAAATTCCGTAGAAACGTTGTTGTTTATCTAATACGGCAATGTAAGGTAATTCTTTAATCGTGAAGAACACTTTGAAGAAAGAGCTATCCACGCTGATGAATTTAGTCGAGTTTTTAATTAAATGAGTTACTGGAAGACTCATATCTCCACCGTTTGCTTTGTGGCGATAGATATGCATTTTATAAATGTTTCCTCTAAAGAACGTTTCCGTTTCATCTAATACAGGCACACAACGGTATCCTGATTCTTCTAAAATCTTAATCGCTTCTTCTAACGTGCATGATTCTTTAACGACCGTTAGACTCTTTTTTGGAACTACAAGAGATTTTAATAACATACTCATTCCTCCTTGAGATTGGTTTCACTACAATAGTACCACTTTTTGGCGAAATTGTAACTAGAAAAGTTAGGAAATGATTAGAAAACGAAAAGAATCTTTCTGGAAAATGCATTAGAAAGGGCTTTAAACATTAAAGAACCATTACAAAACAGGGGAAAATCTTGATTTTTCAAAAAAAACTGATATGATATCTCTATACCATTCATAGAATAGGTAAAATCTATAGTTAAAAGGGGTTAACAAAATTATGACAGCTGATTCAGATGGGAGTTCGCTGGGAGTCCAGATCTTAATCATTGTATTATTAACTGCATTAAATGCATTTTTTGCCGCAGCGGAGATTGCGTTCGTGTCTATCAACCAAGGGAAAATGGCACAAAGAGCGCAAGAAGGAGATAGAAAAGCGATTAAGGTAATGCGCTTGTTAGAGAATTCGGATGAGTTTCTCGCAACGATTCAAGTAGCGATTACATTCGCAGGATTCTTCTCGAGTGCGTCTGCCGCAACAAGTTTCTCTTCACGAATTCAACCATTATTAGGCAACATTCCTGGAGCTGAAACATTAGCATTAATTATTGTGACGGTCGTTCTATCATACCTCACTTTAGTTTTCGGGGAATTATATCCAAAACAAGTGGCGTTGCAAGTGGCAGAACCGATTGCATTAAATACTGCAGGAATTATTTTGTTTGTCAAAAAGATCTCAAAACCATTCGTATGGATTTTGACGTTCTCAACAGGGTTATTAAAACGAATTACACCGATTGAATTTACACGAGTAGAAGAAAAATTAACACGAAGCGAGATGAAGTCTTTACTTGCTAACAGTCGTAACGACGGAGCGATTGATATTTCCGAGTTTGCGATGATGCAAGGGGTGCTTTCTCTAGATACAAAACTAGCACGTGAAGTGATGGTTCCACGTACAGATACATTAATGCTCGACGTGGATGACGATTTAGCAGAGAACTTAGAGACCATCTTGAACTGTTCTTATTCTCGTCTTCCTCTTTACGAAGAAGATAAGGATAAAGTAATCGGAGTAATTCACGTAAAAGATGTTTTCCGTGCTGCAAAAGAGCAAGGATTCGACAATATTGACTTACGTGCCCTAGCGCATGAGCCAGTATTCGTACCATCAACGATTTTCGTGGATGATTTATTAGTAGAATTTAGAAAAACTCGTCAACACTTAGCGGTATTGAAAGATGAATACGGCGGGGTTGAAGGGATTGTTACATTAGAAGACTTGATTGAAGAAATCGTCGGAGATATCGAAGACGAGTACGACGAAGAAGAAAAAGAAGTCGTAGAGATCGACGAAAACAATTCGGTGATTGATGCCGGAATGTCGCTCGACCGATTCAATCAAATTTATCAAACGTCATTAGAGTCTGATGAAGTGGACACAATGGCGGGTGCAATTATCGAGAAGCTTGGCTACTTCCCAGATGATGATGAGGTAGTGAAAGTGAGATTCGAAGGGTATCTGTTACAACCGACAGAAACCGAGAATGATCGTATTCGTAAGATCCATGTCATAAAACTTTCTGAGGAAGAACTCGAGCAGATTCGTGCTGAAGAAGGCGAAACAGACGAAACCTATGAAGATAATGACTAATCAAAGGAGGGGGCAACCCCTCCTTTTTTTGTGTGCTGAAAGTGCTAAAAATAATAAAAGTAGACTTGCGTCTATCTTTCAGATTCCTCGGATGTCTTCATAATAGTCATAATGGGGCACCGGATTGAGCCAAGGTCTCCAATCCTACCAAGCTTCAAACTGCCTCTAGGAAATGAATTTCCAGAGTCAGTAATTCACATTGGTTGCACTTCCCCAATACGACTATTATGGAATCCGGGAATCTTCCAGATAGACCATTTTTTATGAGCATACTAAAAAGAGGAGTGCCTCTTTTGCATGTTTATAAAAATGAGTCTTCTTTTCGTGAAGGGAAAGGTGCTCGGGACTTTGGGGAGTTTTGTGCATAGTTTATGAGAATGTTTAAACCGATAGAAAGAAATGATATACTTTCAGTGAGGAGGTGGGGTTGTTGAAAATCATTTTAAAAGAGGACATCGAGCTGTATCGTTATTTGATTGCTAAGGCGACATTTTTACAAACGCATAAAGAGTACCGCTTGGTGGAATCCTTCTTAGATAGTAATTGTTTTTTAGTAGCCAACCGCAAAACAAAAGAGAAAGTGTTTGTGTCGCTGTTTAAACAACCGACGAAAGAACCGGCTGACCTAGAGTGTAAAAAGATTGTGTATATTCAAAATGCGAATACGAAGATTCCGCAAGGGTTTGACGTAGAAAAGGCGGATAAAGAGTTCAATGACCAGCTCGCGAAGAATATCAGACTTGGATTTTTAGCACCAGATCAGTTAGTCGAACAGTTTCAAGGGGTATTTAAAGAAGACGTTGAGACGTATTTTAAAAAGGCAGAAGCAGCGATTCGAGAAGAACGACAAGTTTTTGTGAAGTACTATGCCAAGGAAACGATTGAGAAGAATCCGTATCAGGTGGTGGAAGGGAATGTGTCGTTTAGTCATCCGAAGCATTTCAACGACCCGTTTGACTGTAATTGCTACTACGCGGACGGCCATTCGATGATGGATTTCTTCCGTGTGTTTTGCTTTACGCACGCCGCAGATAATATTTTAATGTGGTCTTATTACGCCAATAGCCACGCGGGTTATGCGCTGGAGTATTCGTATACGAGTCTTTTGGATAAAATCCATTCCTTGAAGGTAGATGGCCTTTGTGTATACGGCCCGGTGGAATATATTGATAAACGTCCGAACACGAGAAGCAATAGCAATCAATTCTCGTATTCGAATCTGAATTTCTATATTAAGGCGACCTTTGCAAAATTCAAAGAGTGGCAACACGAAAGAGAATACCGTTTCGTGTGCATTTTGGATGAAAACACAGAAGGCGCGCAAGAAGTTCTTGGAGATTGGGTGGTCATTCCACAAGTGGATGTCGTGCAAGGCTACGCTGGATGTAACAATCAAAAAATAAAGTTGAAGGCGCAGTACCCTATCCAAAAATTAGAAAAAGATATATTGAATTATCAACTAAAATAAGTAATCGTCATTTGAAAATTATCAAAAAGAAGTATGACAATGAAAAAAACAAAAAGATTATTAGGGATGCTTCTAGTGTTGGTGTGTGTAGTTATTTTTGCTGCATGTGGAAACCTTGGAGCAGAAGAAGTCGCACAGTATGATTTAACATCCCAGGGAATAAAGGTACTGTCTAATAAAGGGAACGTCTATTATATTGGTAGAGGCGTTCAAATGGAGAATTACGATAAATTTACCGAATCTCTAACGAAATATATTGAAAATGTGAAACAAGTAGTATCTTCAGAAGTTTGGATTGATAATAATAACGATTTGTATATCGGAGAAGGTGGCGAACCGAAAAAAATCGGTAGCAATATCGTTATGGCATCCGGAACTCAAATGGGACTCTTAGCAGTTGATAAGGATGGTTACTTGTATGCTTATGGGATAAAACCATATAATGGATTCGACAAAGATTTCAAAGAATTAACGAAAATTGAAGATGTTAAAGATGTCGTCAAAGTATCATCGATGGGAGATTCAGCTTGGAGATTTTTTGCGTTAACGAAGGACGGAACTGTTTATTTTAAGCAGTATGACGGGGAATTTACAAAGATAATGGATAATGTGAAAGATATTCAAGGTAGCTATTTTATTGATAAACAGGATGTTGTATATCTTTGGAATACTAAGGGTATCGTTAAGATGGCTCCAAAGCTACAAATCAATTTGCAAAAAGATATAGCAAATACCGTGCTTCTTGAGAATAATACGATCTCGTATTATGCAGGGACCGGAGTAAAGTTTGATAAGGATGATTCGAAGATAGAGCAGCTCTATAATCATTATCCTAAAGATATCAAACAGGTGCTGTTCGTTAATTATCCAGGAGACTCGAAAGAAGACAGGGTTATCAATCTAAAATTAGTATATGTAAATACAAAAAATGAAATTGTTCTGTACGGAGTGCACAATGTTTATGACGCAGAAGGGACAGTGGATGTCAATACAAAAGTGTCAAGGAGTTTAGACGACGTGTCTAAGATTTGGGAATTTATTCGAAATCCGGAAAAGAATTAATAAGCGTTCCTTATGATCCCTACTATGAAGATATCCGTAAAGATTTTAAATCATCATTTATAAAGAAAAAAACAGACTTAAAACCAACCTTTTACAAGGGAGATTTTAAGTCTGTTTTTATTTTTGTAGCATTTTGAATGGATTTAGTTTCTCGAACAGTGGAATCAATAAGATCCAGAATACGACATTTCCGATGGCGTGGTACGTATCGAATAGAACGCCGTTTAAGTAGTAAATCCAGAAGTTCAGACCGGGCATGCTGTATACCCAGAAAATCGAGATAATAAAGCCATATAAGTAGCCCATAAGTCCTGCAAAGATTGGAAAAAGAATCCAAGCTAGGCGCGGGAATTGTTTTCTTTTTCTCCACAACGGACGAAGAAGCAATGCACAAGTGCAGACGAGGGCAAAACTAATCATCTGATAGAGCGTCCACGGCCCCATTCCTACTAAAAGGTTGGAAATCAACATGGAGATGCTCCCAATAGCAACACCGTACAAAAGGCCAAGCTCTAGCGTAATCCAAATGACCACAACGGTAATCGGTTGAACATTTGGAAGTGAGAGAAGTCCAAGTCTTCCAATCACGCAAAAGGCTGATAGTAGGGCGATAAGGGTGATTTTTTTAGTTGAATTGACCATCGGACTATTGAAGTTTATTGAGTTTCCAGTCGATGACGTCGCCTGCTTTTAGGATGACTTCTTTTGCACCGACAGGGCTCATCGTACCGTTCACGTCGAATAACCAGTATTTGTTTTCGGCTGGGACTTGTTCCACACCGTTAATAGAAGAGATAAAGCCGTCTTTCTCAACGATTTTTAGTTGTGCTTTCATCACGTCTAGAAGATTATCGCCTTCTTTGAAGGTAAGGGTGAACGGGCTACCTTCAATGGCTTGTCCGTCTTTTGTGATGTTGAGTGTCGCTGTTGTCGATTGCGCTGCAGTTGTTGCAGTGGTTGTTTCCGTAGTCGTTGTTGTCGTTGGGGCTTGTCCACACGCTGTTAAGAAGAGTGCAGTCGCCAAAATTCCAATAATTTTTTTCATGAGAATCTCCTTTAGGCTATTTTAATCAGCCCTCATTCTAACAATCTTCATAAAACTTGTAAAGGACTTTTTGCCAAAAACAATAGAAAAGACTTTGCATTTGTGATAAAAATGGTATACTAAAGTGTAATTAATTTTTAGGAGGAATGTTATGGAACACACGAGTGAGTTCAATACAAAACTTGAAAAAGCATGTCAAAAAAAGGAGGCACTTTTTGACGAGAGTAAAATGCGTTATGCACTACGTTCAATGTTTGCAGGTGCATTTTTAACGATGAGTACAGCTGCAGGAGCTCATGCAGCACAAATTATAGCTGGATTAAACCCTGCGCTAAGTAGATTTACTTTTGCATTTATCTTCACTTGGGGATTAGTTTATGTTGTATTTTTAAATGGAGAGTTAGCTACTTCAAATATGATGTTCTTAACAGCGGGAGCTTATCAAAAGCATATTAAATGGTCTAAAGCAATTGCTATTTTATTCTATTGTACGCTATTTAATTTAGTTGGGGCCATGTTTATAGGAGCGTTATTCGCAAATAGTTCAGCATTTAACGGAATCACTGTCAATGAATTCATAGCAAAAGTTGCTGAATTGAAATTGTCTCGTTCAAACGAACTAATTTTATTAGAAGGTATTTTAGCAAATGTCTTTGTTAACGTTGCGATTCTTTCATTCATTTTAATCAAGAGTGAAGAAGCAAAATTATGGATTGTTATTTCTGCAATTTTTATGTTCGTTTACCTAGTAAATGAACACGTAGTGGCGAATTTTGCATCGTTCTCTATCGTGAAATTCTCACCCGTTGGAAACTCAATCGATGCCTTGAATTGGCTAAATATTATTCGTCATTGGTCAGTATCATTTGTTGGGAACTGGATTGGTGGAGGAATCTTAATCGGGTTAGCTTATGCATTCTTAAACCGTACAAAAACTTCATATGTTGATTAATCAAAAATGAATATTGTAAAGCAAAAGAACCGCCATAGAGAAAATGGCGGTTCTTTTTTGGTTTATTTAGTTTTGAAGACGGGGAGTTGAGCTAAACACTTCAACGCAGTGGTTTATTGACATTCTTTTCATCACTCGTGATTCAAGAATGCCTAATAAACTTTGCGGGCGAAAGACTACGAAGCAGAATGACTTCACACTGTGAAATCATTCTTGGATTCTGTCTTTCTGCCTAAAACGGTCTCTTGCTTTTGTTTTCGAATCCTAATAGGATGTCTGGGAATTCTTGGCTTACTGCGTAGAAGAATGGTTGTAGTAAGTCATCTGTTTCGTCACCGACGTTGTTAATCACAAGGCCAGTTTTTTTTCTACGGTATGATTTGTCGTTTGTAATCACCATTAATTGTGAAGTACGGCTAACCGTCATTCCGTAAGATTTTTGAGTGTAGATGTAGTGGTAGATACGCTCAGCTTTTGTTAAGTCGTATACTTGGAAATTCTTGTATGTCGCAAGTAGGTGGTGTTTGTATAAAACGATTCCTAATTGGTTATCAACATAAGTAGCATCTTCTAATACAGAATCCATAGAGTAGTTTAATTCTGGATAAGCACTGTATAATTCGTTGTACGCTTTGTCTTCGCTCTTACGTGTTGCGAAAGCACTGTAGAAGAATACTAGAGCAATAATACCAGCGATACCAGCAATGATATATGAGAATTGACGGTCTTTGTCAAATTCGTAAACAGAAGCATAGTATTCAGTTTCGGCTAGTTTTGAAATTGTTTCGTTTTCGCTAATTGTATCTTTAAATTCAATAGTATAGTTACGGACGGCACCGTCTGCACCGGATTTACGGATTTTAGCAGCAACGATAACAGGGTTTTCTACAAGATCATCGGCAGCGTTTAATTTATCAATTAATTTATCGCCGTCTTTGACTTCAATACTTGCATAACCAAAATCATCTGTATCTGTTTTAGAAAACTCGATTAAGTATAATTTTGTGCCTCCATCGATTGTAGCAATAGGATTTTTGGCATAACCAGTAATCTTAACAGCAGTGTAAGCTCCGTCTTTCATTGGTACTTCACCGAAGACGTTACCTTGTTTGTATAAATTGTCAGCAGTTTGGTAGAACTGGAAGAATCCTAGAGCGCCAAGAGCAACGATAATAGCAAGAACTCCAGCGATGATTAAGCCAATAATGGTTTTAGTACTGCGTTTTTCAGTCATGATTATTCTCCTTTAAAGTGGGTTATATGATAGATATAATATACCACAAATAATTTTGAACTGCAAAATAAATTTTTCACTTTAATGGAGAGAATTTATTGGATTTGCATATAAAAAAACCGACCCGCATTGCGAGTCGGTTTGGTGGGTTTAGTACTGGAGAAGGGGAGAGCGCAGAAACCACTTGCTCTCGGGATACCTCTTCATAATTATACGCAGCCACATCAGCGCAGTGGTTTATTGACATTCTTTTCATCACTCGTGATTCAAGAATGTCTAATAAACTTTGCGGACGAAAGACTACGAAGCAGAATGACTTCACACTGTGAAGTCATTCTTAGCTTCTGTCTTTCTGCCTAGTCGAGCTCGGGCTCACATCCTTGTGAAGTCGAGCTCGCCATCGCAGAAATGGCGTGCGTTTCCCGAAACGTCCGCAGAACGTTTCACGTTCCTTTTCTTTTGTTTCAAATCCTTCGCACTGTGAAGGATTTTCCAACGTTCCATTTCTGAGCGCGATGTCTCACATCCTAGAATGGTCTATTATTTTCATATCCTACTGCTACGTTAGGGAATTCTTGGGCTACAGTGTGGAAGAATGATTGTAAGAAGTCATCGGTTTCTTCCCCAATATTATGGATAGCAATCTTCGTTTTCTTACCACGGTATGATTTGTCATCTGATAAGAAGATGAGGAATGAGTCAATATTTGTTGTCACTCCATATTTCTTGTGTGTTACTTGATAGTGGTAAACTCGATTTGCTTTTGTAATGTCGTATACTTCTAAGCCGCTCCAAGTAGTGAAGAAGTGGTTTTTGTAGATGTATACAAACATTTCATCGTCGACATAAGTTGCATTTGTTTTTAATAAATCCAAGTTGTCACGTAATTCTGGGTAAGCAGCGTAAATTTCATCGTAAGCCGCACTAACTTTTTTACGTTTCCAGAACGCTAAACCGATAAATACAAGACCTGCGAGTGTAAGACCAGCAGCGATGATTAATTGAGTTTTTTGAGTAGATGATTTGTCAGAGATAGATAAGTAGTCTCTATATTCAATCTCTTGTTCAATTAAATTATAGCTCTTGAAACCATTGAGCATAAGGTCGTCGTAGTTTCGAATAGCTCCTTTGTTTCTAGAAGAGTCCACAAGGGTAACGGCCATTATCTCAGGGTTATCTGGTAAAGTACTATTCTTTGCGACTAATTTTTGAGCAGTCTCTTTATCGAGTTCAAGACCTACATAAGCGTATTTTTTTTGGCCGTTTGCCTCTTTACCTTCATCTTCATACTCAATAATGTATACGTATGAATTTCCATTATCCACGGTAATTACAGGGTTAGCTGTAATTTGTGTGATTTTGACAGCTAGTTGATCGCCATCCTTTGAAGAATAGTGAGTAAAGAATTTATTGTCCTTTACCAATGTGTCAACGTCTACTTTCTTGAGAGCGAAGAAAGCAAGGACGGCAGCTACAATTAATAAAATTACTCCGAAATAAAAACGGATATTAAAACCGTGGTTACGATTTTCTGTCATAAAATAAAAACTCCTTTGCAATAATATTGATTAAATTAACAGTACTCTAGATAATGATTTTTTGCAAGTTGATTCTTAATGAAAATGAACTAAAAAAGGACTCGCAGTGCGAGTCCTTTATGGTGTCTGTTATTTTGTTTAGGTGAGCGATGTCTCACATCCTGTGAAGTTGAGCTCGAAAAAGCAGAGGCTCAAGCCTTTCGAGTTTAGTCCGCACGGTCTTTCAGACCGCTTACGGCTAAACTGCGAACCGTCATCGCCTCTGAACGCTTTTTCTCACATCCTAGAAAGGTCTATTATTTTCATACCCCACAGCTGTGTCAGGGAATTCTTGGGCAACTGCACGGAAGAATGGTTGTAAGAAGTCATCTGTTTCTTCACCGACGTTCTTAATTTCAATTTTCTTTTTCTTACCTTTGTATGATCTGTCGTCTGACAAGAAGATTAGGAATGATTCAATGTTCGTTGTAATTCCGTATCTCTTGTGTGATAACTGATAGTGGTAAACGCGTTTTGCTTTTGTTAAGTCGTATACTTCTAAGCCGCTCCAAGTAGTGAAGAAGTGGTTTTTGTAGATGTATACATATGTTTCGTCATCCGCATAAGTAGCGTTTGTACGTAGTAAATCTAAGTTGCCACGTAATTCTGGGTAAGCAGCGTACATTTCGTCGTAAGCCGCACCAACTTTTTTACGTTTCAAGAACGCTAAACCGATAAATACAAGCCCTGCGAGTGTAAGACCTGCCGCAACCATTAATCCACCTTTTTTTGCAGAGCTAGCTTCTGTTTGAGAGAAGTAGAATTGTGTGTCTGCACCAGCTTGTAGAAGGTTATAGTTTTTGAACGCTTGAGTAATTAAGTCGCTGTAGTTTTGAATCGCATGTTTATTACGGTATGAATAAATGATTGTACCGTAAACATATTCTGGATTGTCTTGCATTGTATCAGCTTTTGCGACTAATTTTGCAGCATCTTCTTTTGTTAATTCAAGACCGATATAACCAGGTTCTTTTCCTTTTGAAGTACCTGCTTTTTCATATTCAACAATGTAGATATATGTTTTTCCTTTATCTACTTCGATAACAGGCTCTTTTGAGATATCCGTAATTTTTAGAGCTGATTCTTTATCGTCATTGCTTGAACTGAAGGGAAGAGCTTTTCCGTCTTCATAGATTTTTTTAGCGTCTGGTTTTTGGAAGTTGAAAAATCCGACGACGCAAGCGGCAATAATTAAAATAAGTCCGAAGTAAAAACGAATTCTAAAGCCGTGATTACGATTTTCTGTCATATGATATAAACCTATTTTCAATAATATATATATAATACAGCTATAATACTCTAGAAAATAGCATTTTGCAAGTGACTTTATTTGAATACTGAGATTATCATATATGGTAATTATCATATATGATAATTTCGTGTTGAAAAAAATAAGGAATCCTGTTGGACTCCTTATCTCTTACTTTCTTTTTTAGCCTCAATCTCAATAGCTGGGAAATCTTGACGCAATTTGTCAAAGAATGGCTGTAGATGTGCATCGGTCTCTTCGCCGATATTTTTAATTTGAACTTTCGTACTTCGAACCACGGCGTCTGGATCACTTGTTGCGAACACAAGGTACGACTTCATAAAGCTGCCACCTTCTTCAGGGTAAAATGTTTTCTCGAAATGGTGTACGCTCTTCGTTTTGTTTAAATCATAAATCTCTAAGCCTTTTACAGTGGAGCAGAAAAAGTTTTTATAGATATACACTCCTAAGGTATCATCGATATAATCGGATTTATTCAATAATGTAGATAAACGTTTGCCTTTCAACTCTGGATGACTTTCCACTAACGCTTCTGTGTTCTTATATCCTGCAAATAGACTATTGTAGTACGTCGCAAATTGATGATGTTTTTCCGCTAAATATACGAGTGCTAGTCCTGGAATGAAGAGGACGAGAGAGATGATTAGGAATAGTTTTTGTGTTTCCTTTCCTGGTTTAATCGATAAATAGTTCTGATAACGACGTGAAAGTGGGGCTTTGATGTATTTTTCCATCGCATCTTGGGTACGATAGCTATAATCCATCACTTTCTTATCGTGAAATTCTGGCTCAACAAAGGTACCCGCAACTTTTTCAGGATGATCTCTTAAGGTATTTTTCTTATCGATTAATTGTTTGGCGGTCTCTTCATCTAATTCTAACCCGATGTATTGTGTCGTTTCGTTTCCATGAGAATCTTTTTCTAAATAAGAGACGATATACAGCGACCATTTTCCAAAGTCCGAGTTTTGGACGGAGTGCTTGTCGATACCAGTGACCTTTAAGATAGAATCTTCATTTTTAGTGATGTCCTTTAGGTTAAAATATTTATTTTGTAGTTGTAATAATGGAACGTTCAGTCTTGTTAATGCGAAAACAAGGCAAAGCATAGCCGCCACGATTAAGGCCACCCCGGGATAAAAACGTTTATTATAACCACGAACACGATTCTTGTGCATATGAAAAACTCCTTTTTCTTGTTAGTTCTATGGTAATGGAGATGGAAGAGAAAGGCAAGGGGGGAGTTGGGTCCTCGAGGTAAGAATCGAAACTTAAAAAATGTATATGGCAATGTCTTATGGGATTTATACTTTTATGCAAATTGTAATGCCCACACCCAAATCCTTCGCACTGTGAAGGATTTTGCAGAATGTTTCACGTTCCTTCCGGTGTTCCGGTCCAACGTTCCATTTCTGAGCGCTCTTCGCAGTGGTTGACTTTTTTGTCTCACATCCTGTAGTTGAGCTCGCCATCGCAGAAATGGCGTGCGTTTCCTCAAACGTCCGCAGAACGTTTCACGTTCCTTCCGGCGTTCGAGTCCAACGTTCCATTTCTGAGCGCGATGTCTCGCATCCTTGTATATCCTAGGCATTAAATTTTGGTGGTTTGGGTATCCATGCTATGATGTATCTATCGCATAGGCGATGGATTATACCAGCAAAGGAGAATTGTTATGAAAAAATCAACCAAATTATTAATGACTACACTACTTGTTTCGTTAGGTTTGGCTGCATGTGGTGGCAATTCAACATCGACATCGACATCAGGTAATCAACAAAGTTTAACAATTACAACATTCGGAGAGTTAGCAACATTAGATAGCGCGGACTACGATGATGTTCCGAGCTCAGATATGTTAGGGCAAATTTTTGAAGGATTATATCGTGTCACTAAAGACAATAAAGTTGAATTAGGAATGGCAGCAGAAGAGCCAACTGTGAGTGCGGACGGCCTTGTATATACGTTTAAATTACGTGATGCAAAATGGTCTGACGGAACTCCTGTAACAGCAGGCGACTTCGTGTACACTTACCGTAAATTAGTAGACCCTAAAGAAGGACACGTGGCGCAATCGGCTGATGTGTTCAAAAACGCGAAGAAAATTCGTTCAGGCGAATTATCGACAGAAGAATTAGGGGTTAAAGCGATTGATGATAAAACATTAGAAATCACGCTTGAAAATCCTGCTCCATATTTACCAAAATTATTAACAGGGTCACGTTTCTTACCACAATCTGAAAAAGTGGCGAAAGAAAAAGGCGAAGGATACGGTTCTTCAGCAGATTCAATCGTGACAAACGGACCGTTCAAATTAGAAGGATGGACAGGTTCTGAACTTTCTTGGAAACTTGTGAAGAACGACGGTTACTGGGATGCAGCAAACGTTCAATTACAAAACGTTACTGTGAATGTATCGAAAGAAGTAGCGACTTCTGTTCAATTATTTGACGGAAAACAAGTCCAATACACAACAATCAGCGAACAATTCGTCGATCAATATAAAACGCAACCAACGTATCACGCTATTCCAAAAGCAACAATGGGGTACATGAATTTCAACGTAGAACGCAAAATCACAGGGAACAAACACTTCCGTCGTGCGATTGCGATGGCTTACGATAAAGCGGCTCTTGTAAACAACGTGTTAAAAGACGGCTCAATCGTTTCAAATGGTCTTGTTCCAAAGGGATTTGCTGAAAACCCAGAAACGGGGAAAGATTATGTGGAAGACCGTGGCGACTTACTCACCTACAATGTCGAAGAAGCGCAAAAAGAATTAGCACTTGCTAAACAAGAATTAGGGATGGACACAATCGAAGTGACCTTATTAACGTCAGATGCAGGTAGTGCGAAAGTGGTTGGCGAATATTTACAAGCGCAAATCCAAAAGAACTTACCAGGCGTGACATTGAACATTAAATCAGTGCCATTGAAAAACCGTCTTGAATTACAACGTGCAGATGATTTCGACTTCTTCTTCGGAACATGGGCACCTGACTATCAAGATCCAGTAAACTTCTTAGAACAATACGTAACAGGTGGAGGAATCAACTTCGGGAACTACTCAAGCGAAGCCTACGATAAAGCCGTTGCTGAAGTGAAAACAACATACGCAACGAAGCCAGCAGAACGTTACAAACAAATGATTGCGGCTGAAAAAATCGTGATGGATGATGTGGCTATCGCTCCAATCTACCAAGCAAGCCAAAGCTACTTACTTGCTGAAAACGTAGACGGATTCGAAGTACTTCCATTCGGACGTACAATCAACCTCCGTCAAGCCTCTGTAAAATAATCATAGAAGCAAAAATAAGAGACTCGAAATTTCGAGTCTCTTTTTCGTTTTGTAAAAAAGCAAAATGTAACATATAAGTTACATTTTAACAATTCTCTCTTTGAACGATTTTGTCCAAAGTGGGATTTTTTATAAGGTTTTCGTCATATGGTAATACGGATGACCGCTTAAGATGCGTTCACTCTCAGGCGTGTAGCCTAGTTTTTCGTATAATTGATAGGCCTTCGTATTGTCCTTCTCGCAGTTGAGGGCGATTTTTGTAGCCCCTTGTTGGCGTGCTAAGTTTTCTACTTCGACCAATAATTTACGGCCGATTCCAAGACGACGATATTCGGGATAGACCGCTAATATATCGATGTACCATTCACCAGGCATCGTTTCCTTATCCTCGTAGAGCGGAATTTGATGCGGGGTATTGTAATCCTCGTACAATCGGTGGAACGGGTCGTCAATCGCGTCTTCTAAGTGTCCGTCGTAGCCAAAGATGGCCCCGGCGACTTTTCCTTCATGAATATAGACGAGGGTGTTCTTAAGTCCGTAGCGAAACTGATCGTCGAGCATGGCTTCTTCTAGCATCGCGTAGAGCATTTCCGAGCTCGTGTGTTCCAGAATCGGCAGTTCCATGTCTTGCATAATTAGTTCGATCAGAGGGATGATTTGTCGTCGTTCATCGCGCTTAGGTTGTCGAATCATTTCTGAACTCCTTGATATTGTTCCCGATAATCCGTTGGCGAAATCCCTGTACTCTTACGGAATTGTTTTGAGAAATACGTTGGAGTGGTGAACCCAACAATATCCGCCACTTGAGAAATCGAGTAATTCGTTGTTCGTAGTAAAATCTTGCTTTCTTTAATCCGGATAGCAATCAAATATTCCATCGGAGACATACCGATTTCTTTCTTAAAGCTGTGTGAAATATAGAAACGGCTCAAGTGCGTCATCGAAGCGAGGTCTTCTAGCTGAATACTTTCGTGATAGTACGTTTCTAAGTAGTGCTTGATAAACGAAATATCCTTTGTCGCCTTGCTTTGTTTGCCGACTTCAAGATCGAAGTGTTGGTGACGTAAGATTTTGATTAATAAGATTTCTAATAAGTTATGGCACACTAATTCGTAGCTCATCGATTGGGAAGTGGCCTCTTGTACCATCGCATTCAAATAACGCAAGATGTCTTTTTGCTCATCTCGCAAGTTGAAGAATGAAAATGGATGTCCACCTTCTGAGACAGGTGTTAAGTTTGAGAAAGAGAGCCCCTTAATGCCTAATACAATATATTCCAGCGGTTCATCTGGAGAAGATAATTCTGTATGTTCTACCTGCGGATTGATAATGACAAAGTCGTTTGCTTTTACAGGAAAACGTTGGCCTTGAATATTAAACTCGCCTTTTCCGTCTACAACGTAAAATAATTCCGTAAAAGGGTGCGTATGGAGCGTACTATGCCAGTCGCTGTCATATTTAGATTTTGTGATGGATTCCAGTTGAAACGATAAGCTCTTAATATCGGATTCCATCATTAAATAACGTTCATTGCTCATTGTCTAACCTTTCTATTTGTAAAGAGAGTTATTAATATTATACACGTTAGCGAAAACGGTATCAATCTTAACCATTATATAAATTTTAAGTGAAATATTTAATAATAGTTATGAAAATTATTGGAAGCAAGTTTTCATTCAGGTTTGGCCCCTTCAAAAGCATAAAAATATAGTTTGCTTGACGTCCCAAGAAAGGACAGGTATTCTAACCAAGAGTAAGAAAGGAGATTCATGGAAAGTAGGAACTAAATTTTCTAGAACCTAAAATCAGAGTAGACTTTATTGCGTTAAGTGCCCGGCGGATGGAATGTTGCCACTGGGACGAAAATGGAAACATTGCGGTAATTTAGTCGCATTCGCTGCATTTAAACAACACTAGAAATAGAAGTAGTTAAATGGAGCAACTCTTTACAATTAAAGGAGATGCTAATATGGAAAATACAAAGAAATACAATCGAAAAAGAACACTGGATATTACAGTGATGGCGATGGTCGTAGCCATTCGTCTTGTGATGGAAATGTTGCCGGCAATTAAATTCGGCCTCTACGTACAAATCGGCTTTGGGTTTATCGGAGCAGCTATCGCAGGGGTGATGCTGGGACCATGGCGTGCAGCACTTGTGGGAATCCTAGTCGATATCCTCGGAAACTTCTTCCGTGGAGAGAGTGGACAATTCTTCATCGGATACACATTCACAGCCCTTGTCGGAGGACTCATCTACGGATACTTCTTATATAAGAGACCACTCAGATGGGAACAAATCTTTATGACAGTATTACTCGTCACCATCTTCTGTAACCTCGGACTGAATTCAATCTGGGTGTATATGATGACGCAAAAAGCCTTCGCCGCCTTTATGCCACTGCGAATCCTGAAAAATATGATCTCGCTCCCATTGAATACCGCCATCCTCACCGTGCTCTTTTCAAACAAAACCATGAAAATTTTAATAGAGAAATATAGGGTGTGAGGCTTCGCGCTCAGAAATGGAACGTTGGACCCGAACGACGCAAAGGACTCGGAACGAGTCGTGCGTACGTTTGGGGAAACGCACGCCATTTCTGCGAAGCCGAACCCGACTAAAACAGGATATGAGGGCGAACGCTCAGGACTGAACCACTGGACCAAACCAACGCAAGCATCGTTAAAAACGATGTGCGTATGGTTTGGGAAGTGGACGTCAGTCCTGTGAGCCCGAGTTCAACTATACAGGGTGTGAGGCATTTCCAGCACCACACCTAGTATTTCCACCCAATTAGGAGTAGAATAGAACCAAAGAGCAACTATATAAACTAGTTTAAGCGAAGGGAGGCACAACCATGCCATTTATTCATGTTGAAATGATCGAAGGAAGAAGCCGTGAACAAAAAGAAGCCCTTGTCAAAGAAGTGACAGAAGTGGTCTCTAAACACACTGGCGCTCCAACAGAACATATTCATATCATTATTCAAGAAATTAAAGCCGAAAACCTTGGCCAAAACGGCAAATTAAGAGGTTAATCAACTTCATTTTTGATCAATGTTGTTAATTCCTTATTGAATGGAGGCGTACAATGATTAATAATAGTGATTTTGGTGGTTTTATTGTTTCGAACAATATTCTTGAGGGCAAGCCGATTCGATATACTTTTCGTGATCAATCTATAACCCCACCATTGAATGGATGGAATCTACTATCCATTGAAGATGATGAAGAGTATCTTTCAGATGCAGCTAATTTCAAAATTCTAGGAGCTGATTCAATTTATGAGATTGCTCCAGTAATGCTTGAGATTTTCGAAGCACCGTATGGAACAGACTTATGTTGGCTATATGAAAAAGGTGTTCATGTTGGCTTTTACGATTTAGTCGAAGAGAGAGAAACTACGATAGAAGAAATTTTATCTTTAGCAAATTGAATAGACTATCCCAAAACTCAAGCTGGCAGAATCGTTGTTGGCTTGAGTTTTTTATTCAAAAAATTTTTTTAAGCTTTCTTGTTGACATTTGTAAATTGCTGGTGTAAACTAACAGTGTAAATTACAAATGTAAACGAAAGCGGTGAAAGTAATGAGCAAACAAAAAGAGTACATTATTGAAGGAATGAGTTGTGCTTCATGTGCCATGACGATTGAGAATGCCGTCAGCAAAATGCCTGGCGTTGATAAAGCTAGCGTTAACTTGGCAACCGAGATCATGACCGTTGAAGCAAACGATAGCGTGACCCCTGAAGACATCGCCAAAGTGGTCGATGGTGTGGGATACAGCGCTCGTCCTCGTGGCAAATCAGTGGAAGAAGAACTCGAAGAAAAGAACGAAAAGAAAGAAGCGCACTTAAGAGAAATGAAGCGAAACCTAACCATTTCAGCGATTTTCGCCGTGCCACTTCTCTTTATCGCAATGGCCGATATGGTTGGAATTCCAATGCCAGCCTTTCTAAGCCCAATGCAAAGCCCTGTGAGCTATGCGTTGATTCAATTGGCGCTCGTTCTCCCAATTATCTGGCTTGGACGTCGTTTCTTCGTGGATGGATTTAAGGCCTTGTCAAAAGGACATCCGAACATGGACAGCTTAGTCGCGCTTGGAACAAGCGCTGCGTTCCTGTATAGTCTCTACGGAACGTACCACGTATTAGAAGGGCACGCGCATTTTGCGATGAACCTTTACTACGAATCAGCCGGCGTTATTTTAACCTTAATCACACTTGGAAAATACTTCGAAGCCGTGTCAAAAGGGAAAACATCCATGGCAATTCAAACGCTCGTAGGCCTTGCTCCTAAAATGGCGACTGTTTTACGCGACGGACAAGAAGTAGAAATTCCTGTAGAAGAAGTGCAAGTGGGCGACCTCATTCGTGTCAAACCGGGTGAAAAAGTTCCAGTCGATGGCGTCGTGACAGAAGGAAACTCAACCGTTGATGAATCGATGTTAACAGGGGAAAGTATTCCAGTATCGAAATCAGTTGGCGATGAAGTGATTGGGGCAAGTTTAAACAAGACAGGTTCCTTCATTCTAAAAGCGACAAAAATCGGGAAAGACACAGCTCTCTCTCAAATCATTCAGTTAGTCGAACAAGCACAAGGATCCAAAGCACCGATTGCCAAACTGGCCGACAAGGTTTCTGGAGTATTCGTTCCAATCGTAATCGTCTTGGCTCTTGTTTCTGGACTTGCTTGGTATTTCCTTGGACAAGAATCATGGGTATTTGCCCTCACGATTACCATCTCAGTGCTCGTCATTGCCTGCCCATGTGCGTTAGGGCTTGCGACACCAACTGCTATCATGGTTGGGACTGGTAAAGGGGCCGAAAATGGAATCCTTCTTAAGAGTGGGGAAGCGTTGGAAGAAGCCAACCACGTGAATATGGTTGTTTTCGACAAAACAGGTACGATTACAAACGGGACTCCTGTTGTCACAGATGTGGTCACTGCCGATTCTACCGATGCAGATGCCCTCATTCGCCTAGCTGCTAGCCTTGAAGTAGCATCCGAACACCCTCTTGGCGAAGCGATTGTTGCCAAAGCCAAAGAACAAGGGGCTGCATTTGATGAAGTCACGAACTTCGAAGCCATTCCTGGTTTTGGGATTAAAGGCCACGTGGGTGAAACGCTTGTCTTCCTTGGTAATGAAAAATGGATGCGTGAAAATGGTCTTGTGGATGAGGCGATGAACGAAAAAGCGAACCGTTTTGCCGAACAAGGAAAAACACCACTCTATATCGGCTATAACGATGCCGTACAAGGTTTGATTGTTGTAGCGGATACTGTTAAAGAAAGCAGCGCACGTGCCATCCAAACCCTACATGAAATGGGCATTCAAGTAGCCATGATGACAGGAGACCACGAACGAACTGCACAAGCGATTGCGGCTGAAGTGGGGATTGACCGCGTATTTAGTGAAGTTTTACCGCAAGATAAGGCGAATTATGTCTCAAAATTACAAGAAGAAGGCTATATTGTGGCGATGGTGGGTGATGGTATCAATGATGCCCCAGCGCTTGCACAAGCACAAGTCGGTATCGCAATCGGTACCGGAACAGACGTAGCCATCGAATCTGCAGACGCCGTCTTAATGAAGAGCGACTTGATGGATGTACCAGCGATGTTAAAACTTAGCCGTGCAACCATCCGTAATATTAAAGAAAATCTATTTTGGGCATTTGCCTACAACGTAATCGGAATTCCATTTGCGATGGGAGTTCTTCACCTCTTTGGCGGACCACTCTTCAGTTCCGTATCCGTTGTCCTCAACGCCCTAAGATTAAAACGCTGGAAAGCATAACTATAAAGGAGAGATTTATTATGAAAAAAGAATACAATTTAGAAGGAATTAAATGCGCAGGATGTGCCAACACAGTGAAAGAACGCTTCTCAAACGTCCCAGGCGTGACAAACGTTGAAGTCAGCTTAGAAAACAAAGTAGCTACAGTCGAAGGAGACGCAAGCGTAGACGCATTACAAGCATCCCTCGAAGGCACAAAATACAGCATCAAAAAATAATCAACCCCAAAAAGGCTGAGCGATTTTCGCCCAGCCTTTTTTTGTGTCTTCTCTCACCCTTCCTCTGCAATCCACGGTTAGAAAAAGAAAAAAAGTAGAGCGTTGCGAACAACACCTATTGTGGTTTCGGAGAATCTTGCGGATTCTATAGTAATAGTGATGGGAGTTTGCATTAAAATGAAATAGGGGACGTAGGAATAAAATTCCGTACGTCCCCTTTAAAGCCTCATCACTATTACTATGAAGATATCCGCAAGGATTTAAAGAAAACACAGCAGACATCAGGTGTTTAAGAGCAACGCTCTTTACTAATAATGTAATTATTTTACTTCAACACGATCTAACCATGGAGTTGCAGTTTCATCTAGAACAACATTAAGGTCCTCGATATTCTTACGTCCTTGATTTGCCAACCACGCACGACCAGCTTCTTCCCCTTCAGTCGCAAACACTGCTACAGAATCTTTCCATGTTGCACGACCACATAACACACCATTGAAAGTAGAACCAGCTTCTTTAGCAAAGCGTAGAGTTTCTTGGAATAATTCAGCAGAAACACCAGCACTTAAGAAGATGAATGGTAGATCAGTGATTTCAGATTGTTCTTTGAATAAACGTAATGCTTCTTCGCGAGTGTAAACAGGTTCAACGCCTTCTTTAGTGAAGCCTTCTACGAAGTTCATGTTTACTGGAACTTCCACTTTTAATACGTCAACGTTGTAACGTGGGTCAGAGAAGACTTTCATTGCGTCGTTTACTTTATGAGGTTTAACTTTAGCGTAAGCAGCTGATTTCACATCGTCGTCACTTGCTTCGTAAGAAACGATTTCTAAGAAGAATGGAATATCTTCTGCCACACATTCGCTACCAACACGTTCTACCCATGCATGTTTGATGTCGTTGATGGCTGGATCTTCGTCAATATCATAGTATAAAAGAACTTTAACAGCGTCAGCGCCTAATTCTTTAATACGTTTTGCAGACCAGATTGGAAGTAAGTCTGGTAAGCGGCCGATTTCAGTTGCGTCGTAACCAGTTTTTTCGTAAGAGATTAAAAGTCCGCAGTCTTCGTGGCGTAATTTCGCAGCTGGAAGACCATATTCTGGGTCTAAAAGAATTGAAGAAGAGTATTTTGTTAATTCTTCAGAAATTAATTCTTTGAAGCGGATGATGCCTTCGTCACCTTTAACGTTTGGGTTTCCCGCAGCAATCATTTTTTTCAATGAACCACGTTGGTCAATCGCTAAAGCACCGATGACATGGTTTTTGTTTGAAAGTTTGACTAAGTGATCATATTTTCCTTTTGTTAATACTAATTTTGACATAATAACACTCCTTTAGTGGTTTTTATTTTATTAAGCTTCGAAATAGGACTTACCGTCTAAGTAAGTCGCTTTGAGTTGTAAATCATCGTCTAATACGATGAAGTCCGCTGCGTACCCTGGGTCGATGCGTCCGCAAACGTCGTCGATACCGACTGATTTTGCAGGAACAAGGCTGGCCATTGTAAGAGCTTCGTGTGGAGTCGCAATGCCCCATTTTACAACGTTTTGAACCCCTTGGATGAGTTCTAGGATGCTTCCTGCAAGGCTACCGCCGTCCCTCAAGCGAGCCGTACCGTCTTTTACGATAACAGGGAATTCTCCAAGCATCGATTCGCATTCGCCCATACCGCCAGCACGCATGCAGTCTGTAATAAGGGCTACATGGTCGTGACCGCAACATTTCATCACGATACTTGCGCTCACTGGGTGGACGTGGTGACCGTCGCAGATGAGTTCGTCGAATACGTTTGGCAATGTGAGTGCCGCGCCGACAACACCTGGTTCGCGGTGATGTAAGCCGCGCATTCCGTTGTAAGTGTGAACGAAGATATTCGCACCGGCTTCAACGGCGTTTTTACAATCTTCGTAAGTGGCATCTGTATGTGCAAGAGCGACATAGATGTCTTTTGTTTTCGCGTGTTTGATGAAATCAACAGCACCCTCACGTTCTGGCGCAATCGCGATTTTCTTCACCCAACCGCCAGCGCGTTCTTGCCATTCATCCAAGATTTCAGATTTAGGGTCGCCCATGTATTTAGGGTTTTGCGCGCCTTTGTATTTTTCGCTAAAGAATGGACCTTCTAGGAAAATCCCTCTGATTTTAGCGCCGCCAAGTGTTGTGGCGTTATCGCCGACTGTTTGGCAAACATCCGCTAATAATTCGCGAGATGCGGTTAAGGTTGTTGGTAAGTAAGAAGTAACCCCGCAGGAAGGAAGTCCTTCTGAAATGGTACGAAGTGCTTCTACGTCGTTATCCATGACGTCAGCGCCTTTGAATCCATGAATATGTGTATCTACAAGACCTGGGGCAATTTGATAGTTGCCGTAGTCGATTACAGTAGCGCCGCTTTCTGGTTTTTCAGTTTGAAAGGCTCCGAAAGTCCCATTGTCTAAGATTGGTAAGTACCCTGGGCCTTTCACTTCGTCTTCGAAATAAAATGCTTTGGCATAAATATAAGTTGTCATAGGATCATCTCTTTTCAATAAAGTTATTTATGCTTCTAATGGGTGAATCGTTACTCCTTTAACGACACGGTTCACAGTACCTGTTGGTGAAGGGGTATCTGGTTTGTTTCCAACTTTGATAGAAGAAAGTAGAGCAACCGTTTGTCCAAATATTGCACATGGAAGTGCAAGGTAAGCATCTGGAACGAAACGATATTCTTTATCGAAGTTGAATGAGAGACCTTCAAAGTCACTTTCTGCATCCACTCCAACCGCAAGAACAAGGCGTGCAATTTGGTCGCCGTGTAATTCGTTTAAGATGTCGATGTCGTATTGACGTGTATAGTCGTCGTTCGATACGAATACGAAGGCTAGAGAAGAGCCGTTTACAAATGATTTAGGACCGTGACGGAATCCCATTGAAGAATCGAATGCTGTTGCGATTTGTCCAGCAGTCAATTCAAGAATCTTCAATTGAACTTCGCGAGTAAGGCCGCTGAGTGAACCAGAACCTAAGTAAATCACACGGTTGTAGTCTAAGTTCACGTAATGTTGAATCACGTCTTCACGTTCGAGGACGCTTGTACCCATTTGACGGATGGCTTTCACGAAGCCTTCTTTTTCTTCAAGTGAGTGTGCTTCGTCGAATACAAGAAGCGCTGTAAGAGTCATACATGTGAAGCTTCCTGTCATCGCAAAACCAGCGTCGTTAGAGCGGTCTGGCATCATTAAGAGTAAGTTGTTTGTGTCGTCTTTAGCAGCAATGGCTAATTTTCCTTCTGGCGCACAAGTGATGGTGATTTGATAGAATTCGCGCACGATTTGTTTGCCAAGTTGCACACTGGCAAGACTTTCTGGTGAGTTCCCGCTACGTGCAAATGAAACAAGCACTGTAGGAATTTCTGCTTTGAAGTAGTCATGAGGATTACTTACAAGGTTTGTTGTTCCGACCGATTGGAAATCAAAACGGTCCTCATTTCCCGTACGTTTTAAGTAAGGAAGAATTGTATCTCCCACATATTGTGATGTACCCGCACCTGCGAAAATCACGCGAAGTTTTCCTTCTGGTAAACGGTCTAAGAAAGCAGTGATGCGTTCTAAGTTTGCTTTGTAGTAATCAAAAGCTTCTTTCCACAATTCTGGTTGTTGGCGAATTTCGCGCGTTGTAATTTCTGCAGATAACGCTTCTAATTGACTAGTTGAAAATTGAAACATAATACCCTCCAAATATTTTTTTAGTTGTTTGTGCGATAGTGTCTTACTTTGTAGAAGAATTGGTCGCTTCTGGCAACACTAATCGTATATTCGATGATGCGATTTTCAGGATTTAATGTGGTTCGCATAAACCGTAAACAAGCGCTGTGCGGATCCACATCCAAGACTTCCGCTTCTTCCGGCAAGAGAATGCTCGCTGAGAATTCTTCGTCGGCGTAGTGGATTTGCTGATGAAAATCATTTGCAAACACTTCATATAAAGATTGACCTTCTAACTGCGTCTTCGTTAAGGTTTTGAAGACATCGTATGGTAAGAAAGTTGTTTCTTTCATGAGTGGAATGCCATCTGCATACCGAATGCGTTTCAGACGAAAGAGCTTGTCGCCAGCTTCGATTCCAACGAGTGGAGCGATAAATTCATCGGCTTCGTAACAATCCAGCGAAGTAATTTTCGTGGAAGGAACTTTGCCGAGTTCCTTCATCTGTTCCGTGAAACTGTAGCCTTCCAGCAAGTTTTGGCGTTCTTTCCATTGCGTTGAAATGAACGTGCCTTTTCCATGACGCTTATAAATATATCCAAGCGTCTCCAATTCCTTCAACGCTGTTCGAACGGTGGTGCGACTGACATTGTAGACCTTTGTAATTTCGCGCTCCGAAAGCATTTTTTCGTGTGCTTTTCCCTTGGTCTTAATGAAGTCGATCAACGCTAGACTCAGTGTTGAGTAAAGTGGAGAAGGTTTGGCTACCATATCGGTTCCTCCTTTCGTAAAAACTCTTCCACAACTGGTCACTACCAGTTAATACCATTGTAAGATTTTTTAGTGCATTCGTCAATAGCGTTTGGCGAAAAATAGGGAGATTATGCGGAGTTTCAACCGAATTTTTGGGGAATGAAATAAAAATACCAGGAGAGAATATTTTTGAGCTTTCTCTCCTGGCGATAGGTTAGCCTGCTAAATGACTATTTAATACTTCTTCAAGTTGTTCAGCAGTTGTAGCGCCTAATAAAGCTTCTTTGACATCAGCTTTCATGAGCATGCGAGCTACGGTTGCTAATAATTTAAGGTGAGTTGTTCCGGCTTCGCCATCTGGAATTAATAAGCTGAAGATGAATGAAGTTGGTTTTCCATCCATGCTGTTCCAGTCAATTCCATCACTAAGACGAACAATGACGATTTTTGGAGTCGTGATGGCACTTGATTTCGCATGTGGAATCGCAAATCCGTCCATCATTCCGGTTGTCCCTTGTTGTTCACGTTCTACAAGTCCGTTGTACACGGCATTTTCGTCTGCTGAAACACCTAGTACTACAGCTTTTTGTGCGATGAAGTGAAACACTTCTTCTTGAGAAGTAAGGTTTTCATTTAAGAAAATAGATTCTTTACTAATTAACATTTTCAACCTCCTAAGTTCTTTCTAAAAGTCAATTATTCAGAAAGTGGTTTACGAGTTGCTCCAAGAACAAGACCGCCGACAACAGAACCAATTGCAATGGCTAATACCCATAAGAATGGATGTGTTACAACTGGTAATACTAAGAAACCACCGTGAGGAGCAGGTACTTGTACGCCGAATAAGTAAGTTAAGATTGCAGCGATTGAAGAACCTAACATCATTGAAGGCATTGCGCGAAGTGGATCTTTGGCAACGAAAGGAATAGCCCCTTCAGTAATGTGAGTTGAACCTAAGATGAAGTTGACTAAACCAGCATTACGTTCGTTTGTATCGAAACGGTTTTTGAATAATAATACGGCAACGGTTGTGATAAGTGGAGGAGCGATACATGCTGCAGAAACCCCAGCCATGAATGCTGTATTTCCTTCACCAAGAAGAACTGTACCTGTAACATATGCAGCTTTGTTCACTGGGCCACCCATATCAAAGGCACACATACATCCGATAACAAGACCAAGAAGAACAGGGTTTGAATCTTGGAATCCTTTTAGGAAGTCCATTAATGATTGGTTAATACCAGCCATCGGACTTACAATAACGCTCATAAATAAACCAGTAATGAATACACCTAATAATGGATATAAGAAAATAGCTTTAAGACCATCTAATGTTTTAGGAAGTCCTTTAAATAATTTTTCCAAGAATACAACTAAGTAACCTGCGAAGAAACCACCGACGATACCGCCAAGGAATCCTGCACCCCCGTTACTTGCCATTAAACCTGCAACAAAACCGCTCACTAATGCTGGACGGTTCCCAATACTTTGTGCAATATAGGCTGCTAGAACTGGAGTCATTAAGCCCATTGCTAAACCACCAATTTCTTTCAATTGAGCAGAAAAGGCATTATATGTTTCGTGATTTGGATCAAATGAGTAAATTCCGAATACGGCAAATGAAATCGCGATAAGCACCCCACCACCAACAACGAATGGAAGCATGTGAGATACCCCGTTCATCAAGTGTTTATAGATTTCACGACCGATAGAACTTTTGCCAACGTTAGAAGATTGTGGAGCTTGTGAAGATTCAACAGCTGCATCGTCAGAGTGGTATTTCACAACGCCTTCTCCACGAAGAGCTTGTGCTACTAATTCGTCGGCATTTTTAATTCCTTGTCCAACTGAAACGTCGATAATCTTTTTGTTTACGAAACGTTGTGGCTGAACATCCTTGTCAGCAGCGATGATGACTGCTTTTGCGTTTGCAATTTCTTCTGGAGTAAGTTCGTTTTCGATACCGATTTGTCCGTGTGTTTCCACTTTAATCGATACTCCTGCTTTTTTAGCTGCTTGCTCAAGAGCTTCTTGTGCCATGTAAGTGTGCGCAATTCCTGTTGGACACCCAGTGGCAGCGATAATATCATATTTTGTCATTATTTTTCCTCCTTTATTTTTCCGAGTTAGGATACTCGTTTGATTTGTTGCATTAATGTAGGAACATCCTTGAAGTCTGTCAAACCAGGTCTAAATGCGGTTGAGCTTCCCGCTGCGACGGCTTTGATTAGTGCTTCTTCATCGGATAAACCTTGCAACTTGCTTCCAACGAAGGTCGCAAGTAGTGTATCTCCTGCACAGGCAGTATTGACAACTTCGCCATCTGGTGCAGTGACATGAATCGTTTCGTCTGGTGTAAAGAGAATGGCTCCCTTGTCTCCTAAAGAAACGATGACGTTTTGAGCACCTTGTTCGAGGAGTTTACGACCGCAGTCCTTAATTTCCTCAAGGCTAATGTCTTTCAATCCAAACCATTCGGCTAATTCTTCGTCGTTTGGTTTGATGAGATATGGTTTGTAACCCAATAGTTCCGGTACAAAATGAGCGGAAGTGTCGAGAATAAACTTAAAGCCACGTTCTTCGGACGCTTTTGCGATGTTCTCGTAAGTGGCACGCGTGATGCCTTCAGGATGACTTCCAGAAACAAACAAAATATCGTCGGCATTCATGTTTTCCACGATGGCTAGAAGAGAAGCTTCTTGATCGGGTGTAACACTTGGACCTTGGTTAACGAGTTTGAATTCTTCGTTTGTGTCCACGACTTGCGTGAAAACATTGATACGAGTAATTCCGTCCACCGTAACGAATTGTGTTTGGATGCCTGCCTTTTGCAGTTCTTCCTCGATAAATTGGCCAGTAAAACCTGCTTTAAAACCTGTGGCGGTGCTATCAATTCCGAGTTCCTTTAAGATGAAGCTGACGTTTACGCCTTTTCCGTTTGGCATGTAAACAGCCTCGTCGGTTCGGTTCACTTCAGACGGCAACATTTGCGCAGTTTTAATGAACAAATCGATGGCTAAATTCATCGTACACGTATAAATCATCATTTCACCTCCAAGCTTTTTTTGCTATACTTATTATTACATACGTCAGGTTGTAAATGTTTTCTAAAATGAGGTTAACATTTGTAAATCTTTACAAAATGGAGGAGTTCGCATGTTCAACACGCAAGGTTTAACGAATACGGAAAAATATCTACTCGCTTATATCGAGGAACATCTAGAAGAGATCCCTTCTATTTCCATCGTGAAGTTGAGTCAGGATGCAAATGTTTCTACTGCGTCTATTGTGCGAACCATGAAGAAACTAGGATATGACGGTTTTACGAGTTTTAAACATGATTTAAAGAAACAATATCGTTTTACAAACGAGGAGTTATCAACCTTCAACAGTTTGGAAGCTGTTGACAAAAAAATTCAAGCGGTTGTCGTGAAAAATGAACAAGAAGTTCGTAGAACCATTGAGCAACTAGATAGTAAGACTATTGAGGATGCTGTGCAGGCGATTTTTGGGGCACAACGAGTATATCTATTTTCTCGAGGACTTAGCGAAATGATTGCCAGTGAAATGGAAATTAAATTGCACCTTTTAGAACGTACTTGTGAACAGTATGTGGATCCAAATATTATCCGAACGATTAGTCACCGTTTAAAACCCCAAGATGTGGCGATTATTATTTCATTGAACGGCCATACAGAAGAGTTAGTGGAAGCCGCAAGAGTATGTCAACAAAATGAAGTTCCCGTTATTTTACTGACCGCAAACGGAGCGAGTCCTCTGGCAAGACTCAGTGATATCACGTTTGTTGGCTATAAATCTGAAAGTTCGTATTTCCCAGACTATGAAGTACGCTCGCGCCTGCCCCTACAAGTTATCAGTCGAATCTTACTCGATGCATACGCTATACGGGTGGCCGGCCAAAAATAATTTACATTAAAGGCGGATACTGATACGATAGAAAGGCAAAGAAAGGATGGCCGACATGGAAGGAAATAAAGTACAAAATTATAAGAGCTGTTTTGATATTATTGGTCCGATTATGGTGGGCCCTTCTTCTTCACATACTGCTGGAGCGATTGCGATTGGTGCTCTTGCAAGACAATTATTCGGAGGCACACCAAAGAATGTGAGATGCGACTATTATGAGTCATTCTCCGAAACGCATAAGGGACACGGGACCGATTTTGCTATTATTAGCGGAATCTTAGGCTTTGCGACAGATGATGAGCGCGTGCCGCGTGCCGTTGAGATTGCGGTATCCCAAGGGTTGCATATTGAATTTGTCGAGCGGAAAGAACCAAGCCCTGTGAATCACGCCAATACTGCGGATTTGACCTTGAGCGATGAGAAACGTACGATTCGCCTCATTGGGACCTCTGTTGGTGGCGGAGCAGTGGAAGTGAAGTACATTGAGGTGGATGGCTTTAAGATGGAACTATCAGGTCCGCTTCCGATTTTACTTGAAGTGGTTTCTCTCGGGGAAATGCCTGTTCTCTACAATTTACTACAGGAGCATGGTGTGACCATTTCAAAACAACGAGTGGAAATGACAGAAGATAGCCAAATGATGGGATATGAGCTTGTTGATTTATTATCCCCAGAATTAAAAGAACAAATACAAACATTAAGAAAAACGCATAACATCTATATGTTTGCGTGATGATAAGGAAGGAAGTTTGCAATGTTTTCGACCATTAAAGAATTGGTAGCATTAGCAACAGAACAAAAGAAGCCCATTTCGGAAATCATGATTGAACAGGAAATGGAAATGACCCAGCAAAGTCGTGAGTACATCTGGGAGAAAATGGAAAAAAACTTACAAACGATGAAGAACGCCGTTGAACGAAGCGTGGAAGGAGAGGGAGTGTTCTCTCCAACAGGCTTAACGGGTGGCGACGCGTTGAAGATGAAGAAATATCGTGAACGTGGGAAAACATTGTCGGGAGATAGTATTCTAGCGGGGGTACAATATGCGCTTGGAACAAACGAAGTCAATGCTGCAATGGGGCTTGTGTGTGCGACTCCAACAGCAGGAGCGAGTGGAACCTTGCCCGGCGTTGTGTTCTCGATTGCCGATACAATGAACTTGAACCATGAACAACAAGTGCGTTTCCTCTTTACTTCAGCAGCCTTTGGGATGGTCGTGGCAAATAACGCGATGATTGCAGGGGCGACAGGTGGATGCCAAGCCGAAGTCGGAAGTGCAAGTGCGATGGCCGCAGCCGCAGCCGTTGAAGCAGCCGGTGGAACCCCACAAGAGAGTTCCGAAGCCTTTGCGACAGCGCTTGGGAATTTATTAGGACTTGTTTGTGACCCTGTAGCTGGTCTTGTAGAAGTGCCGTGCGTGAAGCGAAATGCGATTGGCGCGGGAAATGCGTTGATTGCCGCTGATATGGCACTTGCAGGCATTACAAACGTGATTCCAGCCGATGAAACCATTGAAGCGATGCGCAGTATCGGGGTAAGAATGCCACGAGAACTTCGTGAAACGGGACTCGGTGGATTGGCAGGCACAAGAACAGGTGTCGCGATTAAGATGCGTATTTTCGGGGAAGATGTTTCGTTGAACCCGGAACAAGACTAGGAGGAATACACATGGCAAAAGAAATTGCTACATTTGCAGGAGGTTGTTTCTGGTGCATGGTGAAGCCATTTGACAGCCAACCAGGAATCGAGTCTGTAATCTCAGGATACACAGGCGGCCACAAAGAAAATCCGACATACAAGGAAGTATGTAGCGGAACAACAGGACATACAGAGGCCGTACAAATCACGTTCGACCCAGAAGTATTCCCTTATGAAAAACTCGTAGAAGTCTACTGGCAACAAACGGACCCAACGGATGCAATGGGACAATTCGTGGACCGAGGAGATTCCTATCGCCCAGTCATCTTCTATCACTCAGAAGAACAAAGAAAGATTGCGGAAGCTTCAAAAGCAGCCTTGCAAGCCAGCGGACGATTCAAAAAAGATATCGTGACAAAAATCGAGCCTGCAAGCACGTTCTATCCTGCAGAAGAATATCATCAAGATTTCTACAAGAAGGACCCAGAACACTATAAACGTTACCGCGGACTTTCAGGTCGTGACACTTTTATCGACAGTATTTGGAAATAAGAAAAAGAGCTAAAATTATCATATATGATAATTTTAGCTCTTTTATTTGTTATTCAACTTCAGTATATTCACCGTCAATGATGGCTTCATCAGATTCTAAGTACTCTTTAAAATCATCCGACAGATCATTGATAGAGACGTCTTCTTCGATAAATTCGCCTTTTAATAACTTTTCAAAGGTATTAGCTAAACGCTCTGCGGAAGGTTTGAACGTGTAGTAAGTCAATCCTCCAGAGAACACACCGCCGATGACCGGGATGACCTTTGTAACGGTCTTTTGGACAGACATCTTCGTAATCTTCCAGCCGAGAAAGGCAGCAATCTTCTTCATAATCGGATACCACATTTTCTTTGTAAGAGCTGTAGTAACGACTTTCTTACCGACTTTTTCAGCGATATTTTTTGAAACTTTTGTAATCAAGGCTGCCGCCCCACCTGCACCGAGCATAATTCCTAAATAACCAATCATTCGAGCCTTTGCTTCTTCTGGCAATTCATCAAATTCACCTGTAAATAACTCATCTTCTCCAAATAGATAAGCCAATTGCTGTGCTAGATTAAGTGAAAATCCAAAGTACTGAATGATATCTGCTCCTCCAGAAAGAGTTGCTGTAATCGGATTTGCAGGTAATCCAGCCACAAAAGACGTGAAGGCTGTTTTCTTCGTAGTGTCATTAATAATTTTCGTAAAGCTTCCGGCGTAAAAACGGAATGCGGTCCATTTTTTAGAATGATATCTAAATATTCGCTTCCTTTAAATTCCTTTCTAAGAAATTCCTCACGACTAACCTTCACAAAAGGTAGTTTTGTCGTTTTTGATAAGGTTGATAACACTAATTGATTTAAATCTTCTGATTTATTACCCATTTTTCTCCCAACTTTCTTCTTCTGACGTGTTTTTTGCGCTATTTGCCCACATTTTATCAAAAAGAATTCTCTATTACAATATGAGTTTGGGCAATGAAAAGAACATTCATTACCATATTTGGTAATGAATGTTCTGCCTCTCAAATTTTTAGATGTTTGCTAAGTAAGTTGTTAAACGAGCGACAACTTCTTTTAAGTTTTCCATTGAAGCAGCGTAACTGAAACGAACATAGCTTTCGCCACCAGGTCCGAAAGATACCCCTGGGATAAGCGCTACTTTTGCTTTTGGCGCAAGATCACGAACGAATGCCCATGAGTCAGTACCGCATTTTGCAGGAATTTTCGCGAATAAGTAGAATGCACCGTCAGGACTTGCTACTTCGAAGCCAAGTTTCTTCAACTCAGCCGCAAGATAGTCACGACGTTCGCTATATTCCACCATCATTTTCGCGCAGTCATCTTGGCCGTGTAACATCGCCGCAAGCGCTCCGTATTGCGCAAAGCTTGTTGGAGCTGTCACCATGTATTGGTGAGTTTTTACGACTTCGTTCATGAAGTGTGTTGGACCTAAGATGAATCCGATACGCCATCCTGTCATTGCGTGTGATTTTGATAAACCAGTGATGACAATCGTTTGTTCAGGCAAGATGTTCGCAAGAGAGTAGTGAGTCTTGTCGTATGTTAATTCTGCGTAGACTTCATCGCAAAGCGCCCATAGTTGGTGCTCTTTAATCACTTCGGCTAAGTCTTCTAATTGTTCTTTAGAGTAAGTTACACCTGTCGGGTTACTTGGGTATACAAGAACCACCGCTTTGAAGTTTTTATCTGGGTTTGCTTCGATGGTTTCGCGTAATTTATCCGCTGTTAAAACAAAGCCGTCGTTACTTGTGTCCACCGTAATGAAGTTCCCTTGGTTTACCAATGTGATTGGCAAGTAGAGAGGGAAGACTGGTGTTGGCACGATGACTGTGTCTCCAGGGTTTAAGATGGCTTGTAAGCTTGCCGCAATCCCTTCTGTGGCTCCGATGGTTGTGATGACTTGGTCTCCAGTGTAATTGAAATTAAATTTCTTGTTGTAATACTCAGCCGCAGCTTGTCTCAGTTCAGGAATCCCTGAGTTTGGTGTGTAGTGAGAGTGGTTGTCTTTAATCGCTTGGATAGCCGCCTCTTTAATATGCTCAGGTGTGTCAAAGTTTGGTTCTCCAAGAGTTAATTTGATAATGCCAGGAATCGAAGAAACTTCTGCGTCGAATTGACGAATATCAGAAACTCCAATGCCTTCTACGATTTTGTTAAATGGATGTTCTACTGTCATAGGAATCCTCCTTTTTATTCATAGGGAAATTGTATCTTGTTTTGAGAAAGAGTGCAACGAGAAGTATAGAATTTTACAAAGAAAATAAAAAACGCTGGGAATTTATCCAATCTATCTTTCTGCCTATGAATTCTAAGGAAAATAGTGTATAATCTCTTTGAGAATATCGGTTAGCAGTCAAAGTGCGAGCCACCCTAGAAGAGGAAGGGGTGGAGTGTGCACTTTTTTTGTGCAATGAAACGGAAGTGAGGGATAGTATGCAGACAGAATTTGATACCATTGCGGCGATTTCAACGGCGCCTGGAGAAGGGGCTATCGGGATTGTTCGTATTAGTGGGGAGGATGCGATTCGCATTGCCGACGAAGTGTATCGATTGAATGAAAAACGATTAAAAGAACAGCCAAGTCATACGATTCACTATGGGCATATCGCGGATCCAAAGAACGATGAAGTGATTGATGAAGTGATGGTTACGGTACTTCGCGCGCCGAAGACTTTTACGCGTGAGGACGTTGTGGAAATCAACTGTCACGGTGGGATTGTGGCGATTAATCGCATCTTACAACTCGTTCTTCGCATGGGAGCACGCCTGGCCGAGCCTGGTGAATTTACAAAACGCGCCTTCTTGAATGGACGTATTGACTTGTCACAAGCAGAAGCCGTGATGGATTTGATTCGTGCGAAAACGGATAAATCGATGCAAATGGCGATGCGCCAACTCGACGGAGAACTCTCGAAGTTAATTCAAAATTTACGACAAGAAATCTTAAACACCTTAGCGCAAGTGGAAGTAAATATCGACTATCCAGAATACGACGACGTGGAAGAAATGACCTTGCAACTGTTGCGCGAGAAGACGCAGCAAGTCTCACAAGGCATTCGCGCATTGCTAAACACGGCAAGCCAAGGGAAAATCTTGCGTGACGGATTGAAGACAGCTATCGTTGGACGTCCAAACGTAGGGAAATCGAGTCTGTTGAACGTGTTATTACGAGAAGAAAAAGCCATCGTAACGGATATCGCGGGAACGACTCGTGACACCATCGAAGAGTACGTGAATGTTCGTGGCGTGCCACTTCAATTGATTGATACGGCGGGAATTCGTGAAACAGATGACGTCGTTGAACGTATCGGGGTAGAACGAAGCCGTAAAGCGTTAAACGAAGCGGATTTCGTGCTCTTGATTTTAAATCAAAGCGAAGAGTTGATGGACGAAGACCTCCGCTTATTAGAACAAACGAAAGACTTCAAACGCATTATTTTATTAAATAAGACAGACCTACCAACGAAAATCGACATGGACAAGGTCAAAGAATTCGCGACAGACAGCGAAATTGTCACAACGTCAATGCTGAAGAAAGAGGGCATCGACCAATTGGAAGAAAAGATTGCCGATTACTTCTTCCAAGGGCAAATAAACGAGCGCGACGCAACGTACTTATCGAACACGCGTCATATTGCGCTTCTTGAAAAGGCAGAACAAGCGTTGCAAGAAGTGGCGAACGGGGTCGATATGGGCATGCCCGTCGATTTAATCCAGATCGATTTTACCCGCGCTTGGGATCTCTTGGGCGAAATCACAGGCGACACTGTTCAAGACGAGCTGTTAACACAATTGTTCAGCCAGTTCTGTTTAGGGAAATAAGAGATTAAACTTCAATTCTTTACGGATATCTTCATAGTAGCGGTAATGGGGCATCGGATTGAGCCTTACGTCTCAATTCCTACCAAGCTTCAAACTGACTCTACGGGGTACACCCTAGAGTCAGTAATTCACATTGGTTGCTATTCCCCATTACTGCTAATATAGAATCCGAAAGAATTTCCGTTTTATCTCTAAGCTAAGACAGAAAAAAAGAACGAGTGAACGCTCCTCGTTCGAGCGCTGTGATGTTCCCAAGGATCAGGCGCTTCCGTAAAGAATTGGAGTTATAACTCTTTCAACGAAAGGCACAAGGAGGAAATGCTGATGACGAAGCTAGCAACAATCTGCTATATCGATAATGGCAAAGAATTTTTACTGTTATTACGCAACAAGAAGCCAAACGATGTCCATGAGGGTAAGTACATTGGCGTTGGTGGCAAACTCGAAGCAACAGAGACTCCGGAAGAATGTGCCGTGCGTGAGATTTTTGAAGAAACAGGACTGCAGGCTACGAAGATGGAGATGAAAGGAATCATCACCTTCCCGGAATTTACCCCAGGGCACGATTGGTATACGTATGTGTTTCGTGTGACGGAGTTTTCAGGAGAGTTGATTGATTCGCCAGAAGGAACGCTGGAATGGGTTCCGTATGATGAAATCCTAAGTAAACCTTCTTGGGAAGGGGACCGCATTTTTCTAGAGTGGATTTTAGGGAATGAGCCGTTCTTTTCTGCGAAATTCATCTATGAAGCAGGCGAATATGTTAGTCACAAAGTAGAATTTTATGGAGAAAGAAAGTAAAGGAGAGACTATGGTAACAACTTACGAAGCTGGAAATTATGATGTAGTTGTCGTCGGTGCAGGACATGCCGGCAGTGAAGCGGCGCTAGCAAGTGCACGTATGGGCGCAAAAACATTATTACTGACAATGAACTTAGAAATGGTGGCCTTCATGCCATGTAACCCATCTGTAGGCGGACCTGCCAAAGGGGTTGTGGTGCGTGAAATCGACGCTCTTGGGGGCGAGATGGGTCGCAACATCGACAAAACGTATATTCAAATGCGTATGCTGAACACTGGGAAAGGCCCTGCAGTACGTGCCTTACGTGCGCAAGCGGATAAGCATTTATACGCGCAAGAAATGAAGAAGACAATCGAGAAGCAAGAAAACTTGGATTTACGCCAAGGAATTGCGGAAGAATTGATTGTGGAAGACGGCGTATGTAAAGGGGTTATCACGAATACAGGTGCCATCTACCGTTCAAAAGCGGTTGTTTTAACGGCCGGAACGTCTTCTCGTGGTCAAATTATTATCGGGGAATTGAAATATTCATCAGGTGCCAATAATTCACAACCATCGATTAAATTATCAGAGAACTTACTCGAATTAGGCTTCGAATTGGCGCGTTTCAAAACAGGAACTCCGCCACGTGTCAAAGGCTCATCGATTGATTATAGTAAAACAGAAATTCAACCAGGGGATGACACACCAAACTTATTTAGTTTTACATCCAAAGACGAAGACTACCGCTACGACCAAATTCCTTGCTGGTTAACGTATACGAACGAAGGGACTCATGAAACGATTCGTGAGAACTTACACCGTGCACCGATGTTTACAGGGATTGTCGAAGGGGTCGGCGCGCGTTACTGCCCATCGATTGAAGATAAAATTGTTCGTTTCAGCGATAAGCCTCGTCACCAAATTTTCTTAGAGCCAGAAGGGGAAAATACGGAGGAAGTGTATATTCAAGGGTTGTCGACTTCGCTTCCAGAAGACGTGCAAATCAAGATGATTCGTAGCGTGGAAGGGTTGGAAAATGCGGAGATGATGCGTACGGGTTACGCCATCGAGTACGATGTGGTCGTGCCACACCAATTGAAGAATACATTTGAAACAAAACTTATCCAAAACCTATTCACTGCCGGACAAATGAACGGTACGAGTGGATATGAAGAAGCAGCGGGGCAAGGGCTCTACGCTGGGATTAATGCCGTGCGTAAGATTCGCGGAGAAGAGCCATTTATTCTTGGCCGAAGCGATGCGTATATCGGCGTATTGGTGGATGATTTGGTCACAAAAGGAACGACAGAACCTTACCGTCTATTGACCTCTCGTGCGGAATATCGTCTCTTACTTCGTCATGACAATGCAGATTTACGTTTAACAGAAAAAGGACGCGAACTGGGACTGATTGACGACGAACGTTATGCCGCCTTCCAAGCAAAACAAGAAGCGATTAAAGCCGAAATTAAACGCATGCAATCGATTCGCTTGAAGCCAACTGCTGAATTACAAGCGTTCTTGGCTGAAAAAGAGTCTGCGGAATTGAAAGACGGCATCCTTCTAAGCGATTTGTTGAAACGTCCAGAATTAAGCTATGACGAATTAGTAGGTTTTGCCGGTGAAACGGTAGAAGTCTCTCGTGAAGTGAAAGAACAAGTAGAAATCTCGATTAAATACGAAGGCTATATTGCCAAAGCGATTGAAAAAGTGGAGAAATTAAAACGTATGGAAGCCAAACGTATTCCAGCCAATATCGACTATGATGCGATTAATGGTCTTGCGACAGAAGCGCGTCAACGTTTGAAATTGATTCAACCAGAAACAATTGCACAAGCGAGCCGTATTAGCGGGGTGAACCCAGCAGACGTATCGATCTTGATGGTCTATATCGAGCAAGGCAAGATCGCTAAAGTGCAAGAATAAGGAGGCGCGTATGAAACCAGAAGAATTTTATCAAAGACTCCAAGAAGTGCATGGGATTACATTATCAGATGTGCAAAAGAAGCAGTTCGACCAATATTTCCATCTATTAGTGGAATGGAATGAGAAGATGAACTTGACGGCGATTACGGATGAAGAGGGCGTGTATTTGAAGCATTTCTATGATTCATTGGCGCTTGGATTCCACCATGAATTGACGGACCAAACGCTTTGCGACGTGGGTGCGGGTGCAGGATTTCCAAGTATTCCGCTAAAAATCGTCTTTCCAGACTTGAAGGTGACGATTGTGGATTCGTTGAATAAACGCATTACCTTCTTGAATACATTAGTGGAGACGCTTGGGTTAAAAGACGTGCAGTGTTTCCATGACCGCGCTGAAACCTTTGGGCAAAATAAAGATTTCCGTGCGTCGTTTGATGTGGTGACTGCTCGTGCCGTTGCCAAACTTAGTGTATTGAGCGAATTTTGCATGCCACTCGTGAAAAAACAGGGGTATTTCCTCGCGTTAAAAGCAGCGCATACGGAAGTGGAGTTGGAAGAAGCGAAAAAAGCCATCGCAATTCTTGGCGGGAAAGTAGAAGGAGATGTCTCTTTCGACTTGCCATATGAAGGCGGGAACCGTCACGTTGTCACGATTTTAAAGACGAAGGAAACACCGAATAAGTATCCAAGAAAACCAGGTCTTCCATTGAAGAAGCCGTTATAGCCAAAGGAGGAAGAACGATGAAAAGAGCCAACTTAGGAATGATGACGTTACTAGCACTTGTATTAGGTGCTTGTGGAAATGGACAGACGAAGGACTCAGGAGCCGAGAAGTCACAAGTGACGCAAGGAGCAACCACGGCAGAAGTAACGACGCAGACTACGACAACCGTTGCGCCTAAACCAGATAATAAGGAATTATACGCGAAAGTCTTCGAAGATATCCGTACCGTCAAAGAACTAGGCGCGGATGTGGCAGAAAAACTCAATGTACCGCTACAATATTGGGCAGCAAACAGCTTGAATAAACAAAAAGAGTCACTACAATATTTATTCTATGACATCAATGAAGATGGTGTGGATGAACTGTTTATCGGACATACTTCAAATGGCCAACCATTCACGGTAGTAGCATACTACTTAGATGGAAAGACTCCAAAAATCTTGCATCAAAGTTACGTTGCCGAAGCGGGTGGAGCTAGAAGTGCCTTTAGTTTCTTCAAAGGCGGATTGCTCTACACGGTTGAATTCTTGTCTGGAACAGGAAATGGCGAGGCTAAAGTGTTCAAACTGGAGCCAAAAGGAGCAGGGTTGACGCTAGTAAATGCTTTGAAATTTGAAAAAATGCAATTCAAACTAGAAGACCTAGGCTTGAAAAAAGAAGATACCATCGATTTAACAAAGATGGATTGGAAAGAGTTTAAATAATCAAGGAACTGCTAACACAGGAGGTTAGCAGTTTTTTATTCCATAAAAGTGAAAAAAACATATCAGCATATTGTTTTTTTAAAAGTTTGTGATAAAATTAACTTGAAGGAAATAAATGTTAGCATTGTGGTTTATTAAATTGATAGGGGATGATAATTATGAAAAAAATTATACTAATGCTAAATTGTTTTATTCTTTTATTTTTATTGAGTAGCAAGTCAACAGTTGAAGGCACAGAGTTGAAACAAACGTTTACAGCAGAAAATTTAGAAACTAACCTTGTTCCTTTTAGAGTGTGGCCAGGAAGACCTGGAGGAAACGGAGACGGTTCTGAAGAGTGGTTAGTTGGGAATTATGGTGAAGAAAATGGTCCTTATAGATATATAGGAAGCACTTCAGGTAATGTAAGTGTATTGAATTCTAGTAGAAATAATGTAGTTTCAGTGGTATTTTTTATTTTAGGTAATGCAGGAGGAAGTGTTATTAGTTGGGCAACATTGTTTGCTGGTATGATTGCGCCAGGAAGCTTTGCAGGAACAGTTTATACAGCAGAAAGTTATGTTTCCGGAAGAAGTATGAAGACAATCATTACAACATACTATTTACCGAATTACACTCATTATTGTGCGCAATATACTATTTATAATAAATGGTGAAAAAAAGAAAGAGATGAAAGAATATGTTCCTAAAAAAACTATGGCGATATCTCTGGGAGGATTTACCATCTAGAACAGTTTGGCAACCTTTAATGATACAATTCTGTTTAGAAATGGGACTATTCTTTTCAGGAGTTTTTTCTAAGGATATGCAAGCGCAATATTGGATAGTAACATTTGCTTTAGTTAAACTTGCTAAATTATATTCGAATAAACCAGTTACTAGAATGTATTTTTATACGGAGTATTTCGGAATTTTTTGGTTTTTAAATAGACAATAATGACAAAAAGCTTTCTGCCTCAGATTAGTTGAGGTAGAAAGCTTTTTTATTAGAAATAATAATAGAATGGGCGCACTACGCATTAAATTTATTTAAAATACTTTCGATATTTTTGATCAGTACCGAAACAGAACCGTCTGGATTATTGATGAATTCGACCATTTCCTTGTTTTCGTAGATTTCACTTGGAATGGTAATTTCGATGCCGTTGTCGAGTTTGAATTTTTGCTTGCTGTATTTGCGTTCGTATTTTGGCACGTTCGTTACGGCGATTTTTTCTGGAACGCGTTCTTCGGTGATGGCTAACTGTGCGGCTTCGCGTGCGAGCGGTTTTTCCTCGAACACCTTATCGAAGATGGCTGCGGCGTCGATTTCGTCCTGTTCTTCAAGTTGGTGGAAGATGGCTTGTTGCGTCGTTGCTAGCGCTTTGTACGGTTCCTCGTCGTGTTTTTTCGCGATATGAGTGACCGTTTTTTTGATTTCTTTGATTTGTTCTTTCGTTGTGACAGGAACTGTGATTTCTAAGAATTTTTCAGAGAAATAAGCTGTCTTTTGGCCTTCGATTACCACTTTTTTCTCGATTAAGTGGTAGTTTCCGTTCGATAAATCTACGATAAATGCTTCCGAAGGTTTTTGCGTCGCATTTGGCAAGATTGCGTGATTTTGTAAAATGGTATTGCTAACGGCTTCGCCTTCATAATCGACAAAGTGAGTGACTTTTGAACTGTAATCGAGGCGAATCATCCCAAAAAGGGTGCCGCCTGTATCGCTTGTTCCTGTAAAGAATAAGTAGTCCGCAGCTCCGATTTCTTCTGCTGGAGCAATCAGAGCAAAGAGCTTATCGGCTAACTGTTGCGTCTTTTCTAAGAAGGAAATCCCTTCGTCTGCCAGATACCCAAGAAGCGGTTCGCTAGAAGCTAATTGACCGATATGCGGGTCGCCTTTTTTGATTTTATCCACGAGTTTCGTAATGTATTCAATGAGAAATGGATCGCCCAGTTGTAGTGGGGCCTGTGATAAGAGTAAGTTTCCTGAATTTTTATCTAAAATATGTAAAACGGCTTCGTTAATGAGCATGAAAGTGCTCCTTTCCTATTTCATTCGATAGAAAATATTATATAATAGAAAAATAGATTTGTAATGAAAAACGAGGGGAGTGCGCCATGGCGGTTTTAACGAGAATAGAAACACCAGTAGGAACCATCATTGCATCCAGTGACGGGCAGTCGTTGACGGGATTATGGTTTGAAGGACAAAAATACGAATGTGCCTTTGTGGAGAATCCTGTATGGGACGATTCGTTGCCGTTGTGGAAGAATGTGAAAACGGCGCTTGAAGCCTATTTCCAAGGAGAAGGCGATGTAGTTTCGACCGTACCGATTGCATTCGTGGGAGGAACATCCTTCCAGAAAGCCGTGTGGGACGTGTTAACAGAAATCCCCTATCAAACCGTGTGGACGTATAAAGAGGTGGCCGAACGTGTCGGCGAAAAGCGAGGGCGAAAGACGTCTTCGCGTGCGGTGGGGACAGCCATCGGAAGAAATCCAATCAGTCTCTTTGTACCCTGCCACCGTGTCGTAGCAACAACAGGAGCATTAACAGGCTATGCTGGAGGCGTGGAGAGAAAACGCGCACTACTCACGCTTGAGGGGCATCGCATCAAAAAAGACAAAGTGTCGAAAGGAGAAAGGCATGAAGCTTAAAATTGCAAAGGTCATTGTATCGGCGTTTGTGGCGCTACTCGTGGCACAGGCACTGAACTTAACGACGCCATCTGCGGCAGCCATTATTGCGATTCTCAGTGTCATGGATACGAAGAAAGTTTCGCTTGCGGCTACAGGGCAAAGGCTCGCGGCAGCCGTTTTGGCGCTTGTAATCGGAATGGGGATATTCGCTGTTTTTGGATTTGACGTGACGAGTTTCGGGTTGTATCTTCTTTGCTACATTCCTTTAGCGTATCTCTTAAAAGTGGATATTGGCGTGGCTCCGAGTACTGTCCTTGTGATTCACCTTTGGACGCAGCAACAACTCACTTTTAGCCTCTTCGTCAATGAACTCTTGCTTGTCACCATTGGGGCTGGCGTGGCAATTTTACTGAACTGGTATATGCCGTCGTATCGCCAAGAAATCGAACGTGTCCGAGAAGAAATTGAAGATAAAATGCGTGAAGTTCTCTTGAAGATGTCAGGATTCCTGACGATTGGAAATGGAAAAAATGATGGCGAAGTGCTTCAGTTGTTGAAGGAAAAACTGAATGAGGCCCGCTCGTATGTACGACTCGAAGAGGAAAATCATTTAACCAAAGAAGTGACTTACGATTATCAATATTTTGAAATGCGCCGCGATCAAAGCAAGCTCTTGGAAATCATGGCTGCTAACTTAAACGAGTTCCGCTGGGACGGAGAAGAGATGGCGATTCTGTCGGAGATGTTTAAACAGACCGCACAGCAATTAGCAGAACAAAATACAGCGAGTCAATTAATCGATGACATTGAAGATTTGTTGGAACAATTTCGCGAACGGCCACTGCCACAAACGCGTCGTGAATTCGAAAAACGTGCACAATTGTATCAGTTATTACGCGATTTGAAACGATTTGTACAATTGAAAGTCGATTTCTTCCAAACGTATGGCGTTCATTATTTCAAGAAGGTCGGAGAAAAGGAATAGGCTTTATTGCTCTTTGAATACGGGGCAGGAATTTATCCGACGTTGGCTTTTTAAAATAAACGATTCGAACAATTCATCTTTAACCTTGTTTTTCTATGAGAAAGACAAGGTTTTTTGTGTATTTACGCGGATATACTAGAGCTGACACTAAATTAGGAGGATAAATTATGGAAGACAAAGGGTTAGCAGAGGTTGTCCATTTAGCAAAGGAGGATGAAGAGGAAGCAATCACCGAATTATTGCGGCGTTTTGACCCATTGATTATGAGCATTCATCACCATTATTTTTTTCATGAAATGGATCAAGACGATTTTGCGCAGGAAGCCCGTATCATGATGCTTCGGGCGGTGCATAAGTACGATGAGAATCATGCCGTCTCATTTGCCGGCTATTACCAGCGCTGCTTGAAAAATCTAGCGGTGGAGTGCCTGCGTAGGGAACACCGGCAGCGGCTTATCCCACACGAGTTAGTCGTTCGCGGAGAAAAGGCGGAACTCGCATTACTCTCGGCATCGGTGGATTCGTGCGAGCGGCAAGTGCTTTTGCATGAAGAGGCGGAGGAATATTTCCACCACCTTTCCCGCTTTGAAAGAGATGTGTTTTTAGGAGTATTGGACGGTGCGACCTTTGAGGAGATGGCGGACCATTTCGATAAATCGGTCACGTCCATCAAGGGAGCTCACAAGCGGTGCAAGAAGAAATTCAAAGACTATATTGGAGAAGGATGATAGCTTTTATGGTAAGATAAAGGTGAAAAAGGAGGTTTGAGTAATGGATGATTTAAAAAAGAACGAAATGGATGACTGTAAGGATGAAGAAGTAACCATTCAAGACTTGTTTGCAGAGTATGAGGGAGAACCTACAGCCGAAAAGGTAACATTATTTGAACCTGTAGGAAGAGAAAAATGGTAAGAAAGCATGGAGCAACTGGAAAATCATTCAGTTGCTCTATTTTTTAATGCTATGACTACCAATCTGAAACGGTTTGTAGTACAATAGCTCGTGGCGATTTTTTTGTCGATGAGGTTCGAAACCATCCCGCAATAAAAAAACTAGGAGGCAGTAACATGCAAAATAAAAAAACAAAATTGATTGTTATTAACGCAATCGTCGCAGCGCTATATGTGGTAGTAACATCATTAACAGCATTTATGTCATTTGGAAATATTCAATTCCGTATCGCAGAAATGCTAAACCACTTATTCGCTTTTGACAAAAAATACGGAATCGGTGTGGTTGCCGGTGTATTACTTGTCAATTCAGTATTTATGTCAGCGTCTGGTCTAGGTTGGTATGACTTAGTATTCGGATTAGGACATTCTATTGTTTCATTCGCTATCAGCGCATTGATCTTCAAATCAGTGAAAGACGTTAAAACACGTATGTTTGTTTTAGCAGGTGTCTTCAGTGTGATGATTTTCTTAGTAGCGATTGAATTGAACTTAGCGCTAGAATTACCATTCTGGTTAAGCTATGGTGAAACATTCTTTGGTGAAATCGTCGTATTATTAGCGGGTATTCCGTTGATGACGGCATTAAACAAAGCCATCGATTTGAAAAAATTAATCAATGATTAATCAACAGACGTCCGAGCACGATGCTTGGGCGTTTTTTGATTGCAAGAACTCACTATTTTATGTAGAGTTAAGAAGAGACCTAAAGGAGGAAACCAAATGGAGTTATTAAGCATTCCAGTAGGACGTTTAGAAGAAAATGTCTACTTTTTAATTGATGAGAATAAAGAAACAGTGATTTTTGACCCAGGTGCACAAGCCGAGGATATTAAAGAGCTAATTAAAGAAGAAGGATTGAAGCCAGTTGCGATTGTGTTAACGCATGCGCACGGAGACCATATCGGAGCCGTTGACGCGCTTCGTGAAGAGTACAATATTCCAATGTATATGAACGAGTTGGAAAAAGTATTCTTACACGATCCTGAATTGAACCGCTCATACTACTCTGGCGAAAATATTACAGTGAAGCCAGCGGACGGTTATTTCCCTAAAGAAATGGGCAAATGGAAAATCGGAAGCTTTGAACCAGAATTAGCGCATATTCCAGGACACTCACCTGGTGGAACCATCTTTATTTTTAGAGAAAATGGATTCGTTATTGGTGGAGACGTGATGTTTAAAGGCAGCGTTGGACGTAGTGATTTCCCATACGGAAGCCATAAAGAGTTAATGGAAGGCATCCATAAATATTTATTGCCATTACCTGCTGAAACAGTGATTTTCCCAGGACACGGGGAACCAACAACGCTAAAAGATGAAATTGCGACAAACCCATTCTTAAATGGCGCAACAAGATAAGAGGCGAAATTATGATTTTTGATACGCATACGCATTTAAATGTATCTGCGTTTGAAGGTGAAGAAAAAGAAGTCATCGCGCGTGCAAAGGAACTAGCCGTAACGCGCTTTGCGGTGGTGGGATTCGATACGGACACGATTACGCGTAGTCTGGAGCTTAGCGAAGAGTTCAAAGAAGTGGTTTCGATTATCGGATGGCATCCAACAGAAGCCTACCAGTACAATATTGAAATCGAAGAATGGCTACAGGAACGCTTGACGCATCCACAAGTGGTTGCGATGGGGGAAATGGGTCTGGATTATTATTGGAAAGATTCAACGCCCGAGGAACAAGATAAGGTGTTCCGTCGCCAAATCGCGATTGCTAAAGAAATGAAATTACCGATTGTGATTCATAACCGTGATGCGACTGAAGATTGCTACAAGATTTTAAAAGAAGAAGGCATTCAAGATATCGGGGGCATTATGCATAGTTATAATGGGGACGTGGAATTTATGAAGCGTTTCTTGGATTTAGGCATGCATATTTCCTTTAGCGGTGTGACGACGTTTAAAAATGCACCGCAAGTCCGTGAATGTGCAAAATTAGTCCCATTCGACCGTATGTTAGTGGAAACCGATGCGCCGTATTTAGCGCCCGTGCCTTACCGTGGAAAGAGAAACGAACCTGGCTATACGCGCTATGTGGTTGAAACGATTGCCAAAGAACGCGGCCTTTCTTGGGAAGAAGTGGCAGCTCAAACGACACAAAATGCCATCAAGCTATTCCGCATGGAAGAAAGAGGCTTGCTATGAATCCAGTCATTGTCGTAGAAGGACGAGACGATACAAGACGATTGAGAGAAATCTATCCGGATATCGAAACGATTGAAACAAACGGTTCTGCGATTGACGAAGAAACAATTGCGCTCATTCAAAAGGCGCTACAAACGCGTGAAGTGATTGTATTTACGGACCCTGATTATCCAGGAACTCGGATTCGAAATATTATCCAAGAGCGCGTACCTGGCGTGAAGCATGCCTTTATCGAACGTGAAGAAGCCGTCAGAAAAGACAATCATAAGAGTCTTGGGGTGGAACACGCGAGTACCGCATCTATTCAGCGAGCGCTCGAATCGGTGCATGAGATTTCAACAGAACCAGGAGAGCCAGTGATTTCACAATCAACACTGATGGCGCTTGGGTTTATCGGACGATCCGATTCAGCAACGAGACGTCAAAAGGTGGCGGATTTTCTAAAAATTGGCCATACGAATGGAAAACAGTTCGCGAAAAGATTACAATTATTTGGTATTACAGAAGAACAATTAAGGGCGGCGCTTGAGGCTGTCTTAGAAAATGAGGACAAACATGAATGAAATAAAGGATATCGCGACGCCGAAAAGAACGCGCGAGATTATGGAACGTCACGGGCTAACGGTAAAGAAGAGTCTAGGGCAAAACTTCCTGATTGAACCGAATATTTTAACGCGTATGCTAGAAGTGGCGGGAGTCGATAAAACAACAAACGTCATTGAAATCGGACCAGGGATTGGTGCATTGACCGAACGTCTAGCAAGAGAAGCCAAACAAGTGCTGGCGTTTGAAATCGATGGTCGTTTGTTACCAGTGCTCGATGAAACATTGGCTCCATACGATAATGTAACGGTCGTTCATAGCGACATTTTAGACGTCGACTTAGAGCAAGTGATCGGAGAGCATTTTGACATCAACGAGCCGTTATTAGTCGTTGCCAACTTGCCATACTATATTACAACGCCAATCATTATGAACTTATTGGAATCGAAATTGCCAATCGATGGGTTTGCGATGATGATGCAAAAAGAAGTGGCACAACGAATGACCGCTGAGCCAAATTCGAAGGCGTACGGATCGCTTACGATTGCGATTCAATATTTCTGCGAAGCGAGTATCGGATTTATCGTGCCGAAGACGGTCTTCAATCCAGCTCCGAATGTGGATTCTGCGATTTTAGTATTGAAACGTCGCGAAAACCCACTCGTGGAAGTGAAAGACGAAGCGAAATTCTTCGCGCTCGTGAAAAACAGCTTCGTGCAACGTCGTAAAACGCTCTGGAATAATTTAGCCAAAGCTTACGTTGGGAATGGCCATACAAAAGAAAGCTTAGCCGCTGCATTAGAAGCTGCAGGTATTGACCCATCTAGACGTGCCGAAACACTGACGATTGAAGAGTTCGCCCGCTTAAGCGACGCACTTTAATGGTAGTAAAATACACTCAGAAGAAGAACGAATGTAAAAGATGATACCGAAGGAACTTACGGATTCTATCATCGCAGTAATGTGAAAGGGTATCGAATGTGAATTACGCGGAGTAGGGATTGTCCCTTACTCCGCGTTTGAAGCTTCGAAGGTGAAAGATGAAGGCTTGAACCGGTACAACATTACCGCGATGATGAAAAAATCCGTAAGAAACCGAAGGTATCATCTTTTGATTCTAAAGTTATTAAAAAATATTTTTTAATAACTATTGCTTTTTACGAATCGCAAGAGTATACTCTAATTAAAGATAAATTTAAATAGAAAGAAGATGAAATCATGGCAGTGAACGAAGTAATGGCCGCTCTTTCTGATGAAACGCGTCGCCAGATTTTGGAAATCCTGCGAAAAGGGAAGACCAACACCGGTGACCTTGCCACGATGATTGGGATGACGCCGCAAGCCTTATCCTATCACCTTAGAAAGCTAAAAAATGCTGATTTAATCTACGAAACACGCTATAAAAACTTTATTTATTATGAATTGAATTTGACCGTACTGGACGAAGCGATTGTATGGATCAATCAAATTATTGGGGGAAAATAACATGGAACAAGTAAAACAATTTAAAAAATATGCCTATCTCGCATTGATGTTCGCACCACTCGTTGTATCACTCTTTGTGGTATGGTTCTTACCTGAAACGATTGTATCGCGTATGGACATAGCGGGAAATGTGACGGCAACAGCAAGCAGATTCTCAATATTTCTTTTCCCAATCCTTGTAGCGATTCTTGGGTTTGGGATTCGTATTGCGAGCTCATCTCCAAAACTAACAGGGGGAAATGTGAGAACAGCTCGCTCGATTAGCTGGATTCTTTTACTATTATTGAACGTCATCGCGTACTTCCAATTCTGGTTATACTTAGGCGGGATGACAGTCGGCGCGCAAATGAGCCGTTTCCTAACATTTATTCTAGGGGTATTCTTTATCCTTATTGGAAATCTAGCGCCAAAAATTAAAGAGAATTCAAAACACTTTGGATTCCGTGCTTCATGGTTGAAAAACAATGACGTAGCCTTCCGTAAAACGCAACGTTTCTTCGGGATTGCCTCTGTAGTGGCAGGTATCCTTATGATGCTTACAGGAATCTTCATGGGAAATAATGTTGCCATCCTTGTCGCAACGATGATTATGATTATCTTAATCGCAGTGACGGGTGGTTATTCTTACTACATTGCAAATATTGAAGCAGCATAAGATTTAAAGCGTCTTGCTTAGTGAGCAAGGCGTTTTTTTATGGCTTAATGGAGTTTCAAATTTCTTTGTCAGTTCAAAGGTGCACTTTTTAGTTTAGGGCCTATCTGTGCTATAATAGAAAGGTACATATTGGTGGAAGAGAGGTTAACTTTATGCAAATAAATTGGAACAGTTTATTTTCATGGGGGAGTTTTCGCAATCTGATTGATATTCTGATTGTGTGGTATATACTCTATAATATTTTAGTCATTATTAAAGGAACTCGTGCGATTAACCTAATGAAGGGAATTGCGGTGATTGCAGCGATTAAGTTTATTAGTTTCTTCCTAGGCTTAAACACCTTGGACTGGATTATGAATTTCGTGATTCAATGGGGAGTTGTAGCGGCGTTAATCGTTTTCCAACCGGAAATTCGTCGTGGGTTAGAGCACATCGGTCGTTCAAACTTCTTCTCTCGTAAATACGAAAGTGCGAACGAAGCAGAAGTCATGATTTCCGAATTGAATACAGCGATTCAATATATGGCGAAACGTCGTATCGGGGCGTTGATTTCTATCGAACAAGGGAACTCATTGGAAGAGTTTATCAATACAGGGATTCCGATTCATTCAGACATCTCGAATCAGTTGATCACGAATATTTTCATTCCGAACACACCGCTTCACGATGGGGCAGTAATTATTCGTGACTACAAGATTGCCGCAGCAGCGTGCTACTTGCCACTTTCTGAGAATAAGATGATTCCGAAAGAATTAGGAACGCGTCACCGTGCTGCTATCGGACTAAGTGAAGTGAGCGATGCGATTACGATTATTATTTCTGAAGAAACAGGGAAAGTCAGCGTTGCGATTCGTGAGAAATTACACCGTGAGTTAAGTTCAAGCGAATTAGTAGAGGTTCTATCTGAACAACTAGTGGTTGAAGATCAAGGAGATGCAGAGCCAACGATTGTTCGTTGGGTACGTGACTTCTTCAAAGGAGGTCGTTCAAATGGCTGAATGGATGAATCGTAAATCATTCTTACTAGTGATGTCGTTTATTTTAACCATCTTCCTATTCGCGTTAGCAACGGATGCAAACGGTGGATTACGTTCAACATCATTGAACTCACAATCCAGTTCAAATACGATTACGAATGTACCCATCTATGTTGATATCAATAGTGAAGAATATGCTGTAACAGGATTGCCAGATTCAGTTGCTTTACGACTTGAAGGATCTAGCAGCTTACTGTTAAGCACAACAGGCAATGGTACCTATCGTGTGAAGACGCCTAATTTGTCTGAATTAGGAGAAGGAAAACATACGATTACGTTGGAAGTGACAGGATTACCAACAGGAGTTCATGGAATCGTGTCTCCAGAAACAGTAGAAATTAACATCGAAAAGATTACGACGAAGGAAGTTCCAGTTGTCGTGAAGGCCGATGCTTCAAGTATTGGAAACGGCTATCAAGTCGGCGAAGGAGTCGCTTCACCAGCAACTGTAACGGTGAAAGCAGCTAGTTCTATTGTGGATCAAGTGGAGCAAGTCGTTGCAAATGTGTCGATTCCAGAAGGAACAAGAACGGACTATACAACTACGGCTCAATTACAAGCGTTAGATGCAACAGGAAAACCGGTAGCGGTGAAAATTGATCCAGAACGCGTACAAGTTCGCGTGCCAATTTCATCGAGTCAAAAGACCGTTCCATTAGTCTTAACGACAACAGGATCTTCATCGAACTATTCATATTTATTGAATTCTACTACTAAGCAAGTTACAATTTTAGGAGCTCAGTCGAGCTTAGACCAAATCAAGGCAATACCTGTATTGGTGGACGTGAGCAATATTAAGCAGTCGACAACGAAAACAATTACGTTGACGCTGCCTTCAGGGGTGCATAGCATTTCACCTGAAACTATCGAGGTTACAATTACGGTGACAAATAACAGTTTAACGGCGACAGAAGCGTCGACTACACAAACTGTGACAACAGAAGAACCGGCAGAAACCACAAAAGAACAAACAACACAAGCCCAATAACGGGTGAAGGAGAACAACACAATGGGGAAATATTTTGGAACAGATGGCGTTCGCGGAGTAGCGAATGCAGAATTAACACCTGAATTAGCATTTAAACTAGGTCGCTACGGCGGTTACGTTTTATTGCAACAAGCAGAAGGAAACGCACATCCACGCGTATTAGTGGGGCGTGACACTCGTATTTCAGGCCAATTATTAGAGCATGCTTTAATCGCAGGATTACTTTCTGTAGGGATTGAAGTCATGCAACTTGGAGTCATTCCAACTCCAGGTGTTGCGTACTTAACACGTATGCAAGGGGCTGTAGCTGGGGTTATGATTTCAGCGTCACACAACCCAGCGCAAGATAACGGAATTAAATTCTTTGGTTCAGACGGTTTCAAATTAACTGACGAAACTGAAGCACAAATCGAAGCATTATTAGATGCTGAGGAAGACACATTACCACGTCCTTCTACAGATGCATTAGGAACAGTGGATGAGTATTTAGAAGGAACATTGAAATACAGCCAATTCCTACAAAATACAGTGGATTCATTATCTGGAATTAAAGTAGCACTAGACGGCGCAAACGGAGCAACAGCTTCAATGTTAACGCGTCTATTCGCTGACTTAGACACAGACTTCCACACAATGGGTGACAAACCAAATGGCGTGAACATTAACGATGGCGTTGGATCAACACATCCAGAAGCGTTAGTGGCATTCGTGAAAGAAACAGGAGCAGACCTTGGATTAAGCTTCGATGGAGACGGTGACCGCTGTATCGCAGTGGATGAAAATGGCGAAATCGTGGATGGTGATAAAATCATGTTCATCCTTGGTAAACACTTCAAGAACCAAGGAACGCTCAGCAAAGATACAATCGTATCAACAGTGATGAGTAACTTAGGATTCCATAAAGCAGTAGAAGCGGAAGGCATGGTTGCCCTTCAAACAGCTGTAGGTGACCGTTACGTTGTTGAAGAAATGCGTAAAAACAACTACAACTTCGGTGGAGAACAATCAGGACATATCGTTATCCTTGATTTAAACACAACAGGGGACGGCTTACTTTCAGGAATTCAATTAATGAATGTAATGAAACAAACTGGTAAATCATTAAGCGAATTAGCAAGTGAAGTACCAACATACCCACAAGAATTAGTGAACATTCGTGTGAGCGATAAAAATGGCGTTATGGAAGTTCCAGCGATTAAAGAAGTCATCGATGCTGTTGAAGCAGAAATGGCAGGAAACGGACGCGTTCTTGTACGTCCAAGTGGTACAGAACCGCTTGTTCGTGTCATGGTTGAGGCACCAACAGATGAACTCGTTCACGACTACGTAACACGTATCGCTGACGTTGTTCGCAAAGAAGTTGGAATCGACTAATTTTAGAATAAACGATAAGGAAAGAGAGCTTTGAAAAAAGCTCTCTTTTTTATTGGGGTAAACCACTTGATTTTAAAAGGAACAATTGATACAATGTAAAACGTAATTATTTCGATTTAGAAAGAAGAGAAGAAAATGGCAAAGAAATCTAAAATTGCAAAGTATCAAAAACAGCAAGCGCTCATCGAACGTTACGCTGAAAAACGCTATGCATTAAAGCAAGCTGGAGACATTGAAGGGCTAAGAAAACTTCCTAAAGACTCCAACCCAAACCGCCTCAACCGTCGTGATGAAATCGATGGTCGCCCAAGAGGAGTGATGCGTAAATTTGGAATGTCTCGTATTAAGTTTAGAGAATTAGCGCATCAAGGATTGATTCCAGGCGTTCAAAAAGCAAGCTGGTAGAAGAGGGGGTAAGGTTAATGAAACAAGATTTAGCAACGGCTTATCGTCAAATGAAGAGCCCAAATATCAAAACAAGAAAGAGAGCGTTAAAGCTAATCCACGAAGCCAAACGCGCAAAGAAAAAATAACAGGGGTAACCGGACTCACATTGTGGGTCTTTTTTTCTACGTGAGGCTCTCAGCGGTGCAACGTTACAGCTATTATCAAAAATCAAGAGGATTCGTAGAAATCAGAATTAGTTAGGTGTCTTTGAACGCAATTTGGTTTCATGTTAGAATGGAACAGTAAACTATCCAAGGAGCTAATCAAATGAGTACAAAAACATGTAGCCAAACACGTGCGATTCAAGCGCGTAGAATTTTTCCATTCGATGTGAATATGCATAACACACTTTTCGGAGGGAATTTAACACGAATTATTGATGACTGTGCGTCGATTACGGTATCCCGTCATTGCCGTCGTCTTGCGGTAACGGCATCTGTAGACGCGATGAATTATTTAAAACCACTTCCGTTAGGACATTCTGTTTGCGTTGAGACGTATATCTCAGGAACAGGGAAGAAGAGTGTGGAAGTCTTCTGCAAAGTGATCGGAGAAGATGTCTTGAATGGTGAACGCTATTTAGCGGCGACAAGCTTTTGGACATTTGTGGCACTTCCTCGCGATGGCGAAACGGATTTTACAGTGGATGCCATCGTTCCAGAAACGGATGAAGAGAAATTCATCTGCAGCGGCTACGAAGAACGTCGTAAGGCCCGCTTGGAGCAACTTGGACGACAAGAAGCATTGATGGAACATATCACGGTTGTGAAGCCTTGGAATTTGGAAGAGAATGAATCTTAAACAAAAACTAAGAAAGTTGCTAAGGAACTTTTAGCAATCTCTGTTATAATGCATGTAACAACAAAAAAAGGAGTATATCGTGGACACTCAAAAAGCAATAGAACTCAATCGTAAAATCATTCGTATCGTAACGATTATCGGGATTATTTTAACGATTATTTTAGGATGGCTCGTGGCCAAGAATGATTATTTTGCGATAGACGGACCATTCCGTGAAAGTATTGCCCATTCCGGATGGGTAGGGATTTTGATTTTTATCCTGATTCAAATTACGCAAGTGGTTTACCCGATTATTCCGGGAGGCTTAACCTGTGTCATCGGGCATATCGTATTCGGGCCTCTTTACGGCTGGATTTATAATTTTGTGGGAATCATGATTGGTTCTTGTATCAACTTCTGGTTGGCTCGTCGCTACGGGGAGACGTTGGCGAAGGCGTTCGTGGATGATGATACGTACAATAAATACATTGGCTATTTGGACAAAGGAAAACACTTCGAGCGCATTTTCTTTTGGGCGCTGGTTCTTCCTGGATTCCCAGACGACTTCTTATGTATGGTGGCAGGGCTCAGTCATATGACCTTTAAGAAATTCGTGACCATTTGTTTAATCGCTAAACCAGTCACATTATACGTTTATACGCTGATTGCAGCAGAAGGAGTACAAGCCTTCTTCAGATTATTTAATTAAGAAAGCAGTATCGATATGAAAAAAATCATGATTGCACTCGTGCGTGGATATCAAAAGTGGATTTCTCCATTATTCCCGCCTTCATGTATCTACAGACCAACCTGCTCGAGCTATATGATTCAGGCAGTTGAAAAGCATGGCGCGCTAAAAGGCGTGTTGATGGGGTGCGGACGCATTTGCAGATGCCATCCATTTATAAGAGGCGGCCAAGATCCCGTTCCAGACTATTTCACATTGAGACGGAACAAGGATTACCGCAAGAAAATTTTAGATGCAAGTAAAAACGACACAGCTGACTAGAAATAGTCGGCTGTTTTTGTATAAGAAGTTTTTTGTTATACTATAATTGACGATGATAAAAAGGAGTTTAAAACGATGATGTTTAAACGGATTGGGAAAGTTATAGTTGCATTACTTGTAGTAGTGGCTGTTTTATTTGTTTGTTTTAAAGCGATGGGATACATGGAGCAGATGAAGATGAGTTCGATTGTAAACAGTGAAGAAGCTAGGGAAGTATACGAGAAAGATTTAAAGTATATTGATAAAGATGCTTTTACACCGAACGGAGTGATTCAATCGTATGAAATATCATCCTTTGAAAAGAATCCGATGGGCGGGATTATTGTGTATTTGTTTGTAAATGATCATAAAGAGTATACAGTATCCGTGTTTTTACATAAAAATGACTCTGACGGGAAATTAGTTTCTGGTGGAGGCGGTTGGTCCCCGCAGTTAGAACAATTAATAAAAGAAAAGAATCAGTAAATGATATAGAAAAAGCGGAAGAGAATTATTCTCTTCCGCATATTTTTTACAGATATAAATATTACATAAAGTAACCTAAGTAGTAACGAACGAAGAGTGCAGCACATACAGCGCCGATGAATGGAGCAGTACCAGGTACTAATAATCCATATTGCCAGTCGTTATTAACTTTGTCTTTGATTGGTAATAATTGGTAAGCAAGACGAGGTCCTAAGTCACGAGCTTGGTTCATCGCGAATCCAGTTGTACCTCCAAGACCCATACCGACAGCCCATACGATTAAACCAACCACGATTGGTAATAATTCTTTGTTTACATTTTCAGTTGCTAAGATAGCTGTTAAGAAAATGAAAGTTGCGAATGCTTCGACGAAGTAGTTACGTGGTAAGTTACGTAAGTTAGGGTTTGTTGAGAAGATGTTACGGATGGCGATTCCGTCTACTTGACCTTCAGAAGCTGTGAAGTGGTCTGCGTACATGAACCATACGATCACCGCACCAGCGAATGCGCCTAAGAATTCAGCGATAGCAACAGGGATGAATTGTTCTGCAGGAAGTACTCCTAAAACCACTTTAGCAAGCGCCATAGCAGGGTTGATACTTACACCACCGAAGATGAATAAAGTAACAGTGATACCGAATGCCCATGTTGTGATGGCGAATAAGTGACCTGTTCCAGCGTATTTTGTTTTCTTCAAGACGTCATCACAGTGTACGCCGACCCCGAAGATAATCATGAGGGCTGTTCCCATAAATTCTGATAATAATAAATGCATAAATGTTTGATCCATTGGTTGATTCTCCTTAATGTAATTCTTTTGTTAATTGTTGATAGACGGCTTGAATCGATAATCCTGTTTCCTTGGCAATTCTCGCGCAGTCTTCATATTCTAATGTTGATTTTGTAATAGTTCCATATTGGTTTTTCTTTACTTTCACGGCTCCAAAGCTTGTTTGTTTCGTCTCGAAAGTGCGCGTCATGACTTTACGTTGGACGTTTTGATAACGAAAGCCAATGGTTGACGTTTGTTCGAATAAAATGGCTGTAAACCGTTCGAGGTCTCTTTCTTGAATGAGAAGTGTGAGATGGGTTGCTGGACGGTTTTTCTTTGTGTAAACGGGAGTGTAATGGACATCAAGCGCGCCTTCCTCTAATAAAAGGCTCATGATGTAGCCAAGCTCTTCACCGCTTTGGTCATCGATAGTTGTATCGATTTGAATGATTGCATCGTTATGGGAAGTCACTACTTGATGAGAATGAGTCGTTTTCTCTAAGAGTGTTCCGCGTAACGCATTGAATTTACCAGTGTCACGTTTTCCAAAACCGTAACCCACTTTTGTAGCAGTTAGGTTTGAAGGTTGTGCAAATACTGGGCGAATGGCCTTAAAGAGAGCAAGACCGGTTGGTGTCACAAGCTCTGTATGAATGTCAAAGTCTTGTGAGAATGGAATGCTTGTTCTGAGTCTTAATTGCATTACAGCAGGAACCGGTACAGGCATGACTCCATGTGCAACGGTAATCGTACCGCTACCTTCAGTGACAGCAGTGCTGTATACCGCATCGATGTCGAGTGTTTCCCACAAAATGAAGAAGCTCATGATGTCGATGATAGAGTCTGTTGCGCCAACCTCGTGGAAATGAATTTCTTCCACAGGCATTTGGTGTACGTTCGCTTCCGCTTGTGCGATGTCACGAAATACTTCCAAACTTTTTTCCTTTACAAAGTCACTTGTGCCACTTGAAAGAATAATCGTTTCGATTTCTTTCAACCCACGAACTTCTCCGTGATGGTGGTGATAACTATGTGTATGTTCATGAGTATGGTCGTGCTCATGATGATGATCGTGTGAGTGCTCATGCATGTGAGTGTGTGCATGTGTGTGTTCTTCGTGCGTATGTGAATGAGCATGTTTATGTGTATGTTCGTGCTCGTGGTGGTCATGGTCATGTTCGTGATGGTGATGATCAAAGTCACCAGCGATACCATGGTCTTTTTCACCGTGTTCCATATGCACATCGAAGTCTGTTCCCCAAATACTGCTTTTCGCGATACGGTCTACATGAAGATGATAACCGTCGAGGGAAATGGTCTTAAGGGCTTCTTCAAGATGCTTGCGGTCGGCTCCTAAATCGAGTAGAAGAGCATTTAACATATCACCGCTCAGCCCAGAAAATGGTTCTAAATATAATGTGCTCATGCGAGTCCTCCTCGAATGTTGTTAATCATGCTTGCTGAATACGCTGCACCAAAACCGTTATCGATGTTCACGACAGTAACGCCACTTGCGCAAGATGTCAGCATGCTGAGTAAAGTCGTCACGCCTTGAAGATTCGTTCCATATCCAATGCTGGTTGGAACGGCAATCACAGGAACGTCTACTAAACCGCCAACGACACTGACAAGCGCACCTTCCATACCGGCGATGACAATCACGACGCTAGCGCCTTGGATGTCTTCGAGACGATTGAAGAGGCGGTGAATCCCCGCAACTCCGACGTCGTAAATACGTTTGACATGATTTCCGAATGTCTCAGCAGTGACAGCCGCTTCTTCGGCAACAGGAATGTCGCTTGTGCCCGCTGTTACGACTGCGATGTAGTGTTCATGTTTTGGTGCGATTGGGTTAAGGACGAAGGTACGTCCGAGTGGTTCATAGACTCCCTCTGGAAAAGCTTTTTTAAGAGCTTCCCCTTTTTCAGCGCTCACGCGTGTTGCAAGAATAGCTGTTTTGTGCTCATTCATTGCTGTGATGATGCCAATTAATTGCTCAATATTTTTTCCTTCACCATAGATGATTTCTGGAAATCCATTGCGCTTTTGGCGAGAAAGATCAATGGCCGCGTAACCAATGTCTTCGATCCCTTTCAGAAGGGTGGACGCTTCTTCAATTGAGAGGCGTCCATCTTTAACTTGTTGTAGGATTTCTTCTTGTTTCATATTATTTATCTTCAACGATAACAGATAATCCATCGCGGATAACTGTTACTTTTGCGTCTGCTCCTTGAAGTTCGAAGGCACGTGCAAGAGCTTCGTCAAATGTTTTCGCTAATTCCATATGCATGTTTGTGATAAGACTTGGTTCAACTAAGTCAGATACAAAGATTACATGGTGGTGTACTAGAATACGCGCTAAGATTTGTGAAGTCCATTGGTCTGGAACTGTTTCAAGTCTTGGAGTGTTAATGGCTTGGTCTAAGAAATCTTTAGGGTCTTTAACGTCTGCTAAGTTACGGTAGAAACCTTCACCACCGTGGCCATCTTGACATCCAGCAACCATGATGATTACGCCGCCTTCTTTGTTTGTTGCTTCAGCAGCAGTCATCCCTTTCACCGCTTGGTAGATGTTTTGGTCTAATGGGAAACCACCATTTGTTGAAACGGCGATGTCGCAAGGAATTTTAGTAACATGAGCTAATTCACGAACGAATTCGCAACCTACTTTATGCGCTTCAACCATGTCTCCAGCAAATGAACCGATGATATGTTTTTCACCGTCTAATACAACGTTTACGATGAAGGCTAAGTTTGCAGTACGTGCTGCGTATAACATATCTTCGTGGATTGGGTTGTGGTCTAAGTTACCAGTACGTGATTTTTCTGAATCGATAAAGTCACCACTGTGATTGGCCATAATTGTTTTATATGAAGCAACCCCAGGAAGAACTGATTTACGTCCACCAGAGAATCCAGCGAAGAAGTGGCTTTCGATAAATCCTTCAGCGATTAATAAGTCGGCTTCAGCAGCGATACGGTTGATGATGCAGTCACCACCTGAAGGCAATTGACCGATTTTAACCATGTCTTCGTCGTTTGTAGAAATGTGCATTACGATTTCTTCGTTGTCCACGATTTCTTGACCGTATTTGTTAATTAACTCTTCGCGAGTTGAAGGACGGTGGAAACCAGTCGCAACTAAAATACGGATACGAGCGTCTGGGTTTACGCTACGGATACGACGTAAAATGATTGGTGTAATGATATGTGAAGGAACTGGACGTGTATGGTCAGAACTGATTAACACGATATCTTTTTTACCTTTTGCTAATTCTTCTAATGTTTGGCTACCAATTGGGTTATCCATTGATTTTTCCACTGTTTCTTGTTCAGAAAGTGGGTTGTGGTAGTTTTCAGCTTTTGATTCAAGTAATCCAGCAAAGTTTTTGTCAGGAATTACAGCAGTAATAGATTTTTTGTCATAAGGTAGTTTAATTTCGACCATGATAACATCTCCTTAAATTTTTAATACGATTATAAGTATACGTAAAATAAGTCACTTGGAAGTCTCAAAGGTTAGTAACATTTGTTAACGTTATTTTCTGTGATAAGATGATAATAGTGTGTATAGGAATTTGCATTAGAGGAGTGTTCAATTTGAACAACGAAGAATATTTAATCAACTTTTTAGAAAAAGAAAATACCCCTATTATAAAGAAGAAAAAACATATGTACTTGGCTTACCGTGGTTTGGAACAAGCATATACGTATGTGTTAATCGATGGGGTTGTAAAGACAAGTATCATTATGAATGATGGCCGTGAGTTTAATTTAGATTATGTGACACCGGTCGATATTGTTTCATTGGTACGTGATGAGGTGTCGAACTACACATCTGCACCATTTAACGTCCGTATCGAAAGCGACGAAGCAACATTCTACCGTATCCCTCGTATTAAGTTTTGGGAATACGTGAAAAACGACCAACAGTTGCAAGATTATGTGCGTGAATATTACCGTAATAAATTATCTGAAACCATCGAGTCGTTGCAATATATGACGATGAACGGGAAAAAAGGAGCAGTATGTTCTTTCTTATATAAATTAGTGAACCAATTTGGGGTGGAAGCAGAAGGCGGCATCTTGATTGATTTCAACGTTACGAATGAGGATATCGCAGGATTTTGTGGAATCTCTACTCGTAATAGCGTGAACCGCATTATTCATGACCTTAAAGAAGAAGGCGTTGTTAAAATCCACAACCAAAAACTCGTGGTATTAGACAAAGCTTATTTAGAAGAATTTACAGGACGCGAAAGCTTTTAATAAAGAAAGAAGGAATCGAGAATGGATGAAAAAGAAGCACGATTACGCGAATTGCTGAAGGAAGTTGGGAAAATCGTTGTCCCATATTCAGGCGGGATTGATAGTAGCTACCTATTAAAAATCGCCGTGGATACGCTTGGCCGTGATAATGTCATCGCAGCAGTAGTGAACTCTGAGTTATTCTCAGACCGTGAATTTAGTGAAGCGATTGACCTTGGAACGGAAATGGGCGCGCGTGTGTTAGGGCTTGAAATGGAAGAACTCTCTGATCCACATATCGCCTCAAATACACCAAATAGCTGGTACTATAGTAAGAAAATGCTCTACCAAACAATTAAAAAGAATGTGGAAGGCGAAGGATTTACCGTGCTTTCAGACGGGTTGATTATGGATGACATCAATGATTATCGCCCAGGTGTGAAGGCGCGTAATGAAGAAGGCGTACGTAGTCTCTTGCAAGAAGCTGGATTATATAAATCAGAAATTCGTGAGTTAGCCAAACGTGCAGGTGTTACCAACTGGAATAAAACTCCTTCATGTAGCTTAGCATCTCGTTTCCCATACGGAACACGTATCACTCCTGAAAAGGTTGAAGCAGTCTTCAAGGCGGAAGAGTACTTCACGAAGCGTGGGTTTGAACCAGTACGTGTACGCGTGCATCAAGACTTAGCGCGTATCGAGGTTGGCGCAGACCAAATCGAAAAACTCGTGAAGAATCACGAAGAAATTAACAAGATGATGCAAGACTTAGGGTTCTTATTTGTAACGGTCGACCTTCAAGGATATAAATATGGCCGTATGAACGACCAACTTGACGAAAAGACAAAGAAAGCAGCGGTAGAATAATGATGGCAACTCCACAAGAGGTTCTTGATTTCTGGTTTGTGGAATGTGAGCCTGCCGATTGGTTTAAGAAATCAGAGGAATTCGATGATGAGATTCGCTCGCGCTTTTTAGAAACTTACGAAGCGATTGTGAATGGGGAAACTGCTGATTGGCGTCGTAGTGCAAAAGGCCGCCTAGCAGAAATTATCGTGCTAGACCAATTTTCTAGAAATATGTTTAGGGATGATGCTAAGGCGTTTGCTTCAGATGCATTAGCAGTTGAACTTGCCAAAGAGGCACTGTCCGATTGGGATGCGTTCACCGTTCAAGAACGTAGCTTTGTCGTGATGCCGTTCATGCATTCGGAGTCATTAGCCGTGCATGATTGGGCGGCAAAATGGTTTGACGAACCAGGGCTTGAGCGCCGTAAGAAATACGAACTCCAGCACCGTGAAATCATTGAGCGCTTCGGACGATACCCACACAGAAATCGTGTGCTTGGCAGAACTTCAACTCCCGAAGAAGAAGCCTTCCTCAAAGAACATCCAGGGTTTTAACAAAAAGAGTCTTAGGGCTCTTTTTTTCTTGCACGAATCTGCAACGTGTTATGGCTAATCGTAATAAGAAGAGTAGCAGGTTGAAATGATTCCGAAGAATTCACGGATTCTATAGTTGCAGTAACGTGAATACGTATTAAAACGAACAAGAGGGCGTAGGATTTATAATCCGTACGCCCTCTTTGAGGCTTTAAAGGTGAGAGACTTTGGCTCGAACCGGTACAACGTTACAGCTACTATGAAGAAATCCGTGAGGATTCGTAGGAATCATTTATACCTAGCGTAGTCTTTTTTGTTTAGAAGCCAATTAAGTAAAGAATCGTTGCGACGATTGTGCTTGATAAACCGACGATGGCTTCGTAGGGGATTAATTTCATACGATCTTCAATCGCCATGAAGACAGAACCGCCTGTCGCATGGAAGAATGAACCATGTGGAAGTGAGTCGAGTACCGTTGCCCCTGCGTGAATCATCGCTGCTGCAGATACGGCTGGAACGCCTGCTGCTGTCAATGGACCTGAGAAGGTTTGAGACGCAATCGTTGAACCGGCAGTTGTTGAAGCTGTCGCAGCCCCCATTAAAATACCAGAAAGAGGAGCTAAGACGAAGGCTGGCATGTTCATCGCTTCAAGAAGAGCAATCATATCGACTTGCAATGCGGAAGCTTTGATAATTCCGGCGATGGTACCAGTACCGATTAAAAGAATTGATACGCCGATCACTTTGCTAAGCCCAAATTCAGTAAATTCAACCGTGTTTTTCGCATGACCCGTTACAACAATCGTCACTAAACCACCTAGAGGAAGTGCGATTAATGGGTCTACGCTGATTCCAGCGATTGAGCGAAGGGCAAGAAGGGCGATTACAACGATTGGTCCAAGCATGGCTTTTAAGAAAGAGAGAGACACGCCGCTTGTTCCTGCTTCGTCAATCCCGTCAAATTCATGTGCGCCGCCTTTTTTAGCGAGTAATCCAGAAAGGATAATGGCCACGAATAGCGCTACAAAGGCTGGGATTAAGTTTTTCACCATCAACGCTGTAAGGTCGATTCCGAACGCTTCGGATGCGGCGATTGTATTCGGGTTTGGTGAAATGATGTTTCCGGCTTTACCACCACCGATCATCGCAAGTAAAATACCAGCTTTAGAAAGATTTGCTTTTTTCGCAATGGCAATGGCGATTGGAGCTACTGTAATAACGGCGATATCGATGAAGACCCCAACGGCACAAATAATCATTGTGGCAATCGCAATCGCGGCAATCGCACGTTTTTGGCCGAGTTTCTTTACAATCGTATCGGCAATCGTTTCAGCCGAGCCTGTCTTAATTAATGCTCCGGCTAAGATCCCACTCGTCATGATACGAAGGACAGGAGACATCATGCTTTGAGCCCCGCTGACCATGGCTTTTACCGTTTCGGCAAGACCGCCACCTCCGATAATTCCCCCGATCAGAGCGCCGAAGATTAAACTGTAGGCTGGGTGAACTTTCTTAACAATCAAAATAATAGCAAGTACGAGACCGACTAAGGCCCCTAATGTTGAAAAGGTTGGTGTCATTTTAGTTTCCTCCTATTGAACTGCTTTGATTAAACGAAATACTTGTTCCACGCTGCGAATCATATTTTCGCGCGCATTTTCTTTTTCCATCGCTTCTTGAACGGTGATGACTCTTCGCAAAATTGGGAAGAAGGCATCGATGCCGTTCTCGTTACATACCCCTGCGTCTGGTGTGAGGCATCCTGCAAATGCGAGAACTTTCTTGCCGTGTTTTTTCGCAAGATGAGCAACGCCGATTGGAGCTTTTCCAAGAGCTGTTTGACTATCTAGGCGACCTTCGCCAGTGATGACAAAGTCGGCATCTTTCATTTCGTCTTCGAGTCCTGTTTCTTCAAGGACAATCTTAATGCCGCTCTCAAGAACTGCATTTGTATATGTTAGAAACGCAAATCCCATTCCTCCGGCTGCACCCGTACCTGGGTAGAGGCGGTCGGCATGGTGAAAGGTTTCTTTCGATAATTCGGCGTAGTGGAGAAGCGCCTCGTCGAGTTCTTTCACCATTTCTGGAGTGGCACCTTTTTGTGGGCCGTAAATGGCACTAGATCCCATTGGACCACAGAGCGGATTCGTTACGTCACATGCCACGCGGAAAGTACACTCTTTTAATTCTGGTAAGACATTTTCAGCCTGGATGCGCGCAATCGATTGAAGACCTGCGCCTCCGTAACCAACAGGAGCACCATCTTTATCTAGAAAATCATATCCAAGTGCTTGTAACATTCCGATACCACCATCGTTTGTGGCACTGCCTCCGATACCGACGATAAAATGACGACAACCATTATCGATGGCATCTTTAATTAATTCGCCGACACCGTATGTCGTCGTGTGCATTGGGTTGCGCTTTTCATCAGGAACCAGCGTAATCCCAGCGGCTGCAGACATTTCGATAATTGCTGTTTTAGGACGCGTTTCGTTCGCTTTTAAGATTCCGTATTCGGCAGTTACCGCATCTCCAAGCGGCCCAGTGACGCTCACATGAACGAGTTCACCTCCCATCCCGATGGCTAATGCTTCGACCGTTCCTTCACCACCGTCTGCGAGTGGGCGAACAATCACATCGGCTTCAGGGTATACGACCTGAACACCTTCCTTGATGGCCTGACCCGCTTCTAGTGAAGACAAGCTACCTTTCAGTGAATCGATAGCAACGACTACTTTCATTTTCATCCCTCCTTATTGTTGTAAAACCATTATATCAAGCGCTTACAATTAAAACTGTTGCGAAAAATAGGAAAAACTATGAAGTTGAAAAAAATAAAACGGAATAGTGTCAGTTTCGTTCTGTCAGGGTGATTTTTTCGAATATTACAACGCTGTAATACACCAAAAAAAGGACGAAGCGCATAGGGGTGGGAATATGGAAAATTGCTCGAACAAAAACCGAATATGAGATTAAAAAATACTTCCTATTTTGTAATAAAAGATTAATCAGTTTACCATTGTTTTTCCCCTCGATTTTCGGTAACATTAATAAGCAGATTTGAGAGAAATTAGGAGATATACATAATGAAAAGTCCTCGTACATGGGTGAAGAAAATCGTCTGTGCACTCAGCATTTTCGCTGTAGGAGCAACGACGGTGACACCAGCAATTTATGCGCAAGATGACGCAAAAGCAAAAGAGGAAGCAACTGCGATTCAAGATGTACAAAGCTACATCGCAATCGAGCAAACGAGCGGAAAAATTTTGATGCAAAACAATCAAGATGAAGTTCGCGGGATTGCTTCCATGAGTAAAATGATTACACAATATTTAATTTTAGAAGCGATTAAAAATGGAGAGGTAACTTGGGAAACACAAATCCCAGTGAGTGACCGCGTTCATCAATTGAGTGCGAACTATAGCTTATCCAACGTACCGCTCCTACCGAGTGAAAAATATACGATTAAAGAATTATTTGACGCAATTTCTATCTATTCAGCTAATGCCGCAACATTAGCGGTCGCTGAGTATATCGGTGGTTCTGAAGCAAAATGGATTGAACGAATGAAAGCCAAACTCGATGAGTGGGGCATTAAAGATGCAACCATCATCAATGTAACGGGTCTACCGAATAAATACGGTGGAGCGGATAAGAATCCATCTTACGGTGATGAAGATGAAAATAGCATGTCAGCCCGTTCGGTGGCGATTATCGCAAAGAACTTGGTGAATGATTTCCCTGAGATTTTAAAAGTATCATCGATTCCAACACAAACATTCCGGCCAAATGGTTCTGGAACAACGAAGATGGATAACTTTAACTACCTTCTTCCAGGGCTACTCTTCGAATACGAAGGGGTAACAGGATTGAAGACAGGAACGAGTGATGCTAGCGGTGCGTCGATTACAACGACTGCCACACGTAACGGCTTCTCGGTGATTGTCGTATCTATGGGATCTAAAGAACCCCTCAATCGTTTCAAAGTAACAAGACATCTATTAGATGAAGTGTTCAAAAAATATGAAGGCTTGCTTGTCGGCGCGCCTGGAAAATCGGTTCAAAACTTGGCACCTATCCAATTAGAAGGTGGAACGGAAGAAACGCTTGGTGTCGATTACGGAAAAACCTTTATTGCGGCCGTGCCAAAAGGAACAGCGCTGAGCCAAATCAAGATTTCATTTACACCTTCTGACGATGTGAAGACGGAAGACGGAAAAGTGAAAGCCCCTGTGACAGCAGGGCAAACGGTTGGGACGTTGAATTTTGAGATGCCAGGTGAAAATCTTGGCTATGTCGATGGCAAAGACCACGGAACGGTGGAAGCCTTAGCCGCATTCGATGTAGAAAATTCTAACGTCGTGACAGAAAGCATGCGTGGAGCGAAAGGGTTTATCGGCCAAATGGTTCAAAAAGTTCAGGACTTCTTTGGTGGTATTTGGAATAAAATCCAAAGTGTCTTCTCACCTGAAGTTTCTGAGTAGGAATTTTTGCTAAAAGGCTTGCACTTTTCACTAGAGACGTGTACAATTTTAGACAAATGATACAGTATGAATAGTACCTGTGATCCTTTTGTAGAGAGCTAGTGGTTGGTGAAAACTAGTAAAGAGAGACCAGCGAATCCACATACGGTGCGAGAGCGAAAACATTGATTAAGCTATCCGGAGAAAACCGTTATCCCATAAATGAGCGCAATGGAAACATTGAAACCGGGTGGTACCGCGAAGAAAATTACTCTACTTCGTCCCTTAGACAATTGTCTGGGACGGAGTATTTTTTTATAGAGAAAACACAAAATGGAGGGAAAACGATGTTAGATATCAAACGCATTCGTGAAAATTTTGAAGAAGTGGCTACAGCGCTAGGAAACCGTGGAGTTGACCGCGCAACAGTAGAAGAGTTACGTGACTTAGATGAAGAACGTCGCGCTTTAATTACAAAGACAGAACAATTAAAACAATACCGTAATACGGTGACAGAGGAAATTTCTCTTCTAAAACGTAACAAGGAAGACGCAACAGAGAAAATCGCTGAAATGAAACAAGTCGGCGAAGACATCAAAGCAACGGACGCTCATTTAGCCGAAGTGGAAGAAAAAGTAGAATACATCGCATCTCGCTTACCAAACACAGCTGCAGAAGGCGTACCAGTAGGGGCAGATGAAACAGAAAATGTAGAAGTTCGCCGTGAAGGAACTCCTCGTGTATTCGACTTCGAACCAAAACCTCACTGGGAAGTGGCAGAAGCTTTAGATATCTTAGACTTCGAACGTGGAGCAAAAGTATCAGGAAGCCGTTTCTTATACTACAAAGGCCTCGGAGCTCGTCTAGAACGTGCGATTTACAACTACATGCTTGATTTACACGTTGAAAAACACGGCTACACTGAAATGATCACACCATACATGGTAAACGAACAATCAATGTACGGTACTGGTCAATTCCCTAAATTCAAAGAAGATGTGTTCCAATTAACAGACGAACGCAACTTAACATTAATCCCAACAGCAGAAGTTCCATTAACAAACTACTACGCAAACGAAATCTTAGACGAAGCGCAATTACCAATCTACTTCACAGCGCTTAGCCCATCATTCCGTTCTGAAGCTGGTAGTGCGGGCCGCGACACTCGTGGATTAATCCGTCTTCACCAATTTAACAAAGTAGAAATGGTGAAATTCGCAAAACCAGAAGATTCATTCGATGAATTAGAAAAAATGACTGACAACGCAGAAGACGTATTACGTGGATTAGGCTTACCATTCCGTACAATCGTGTTATGTACTGGTGACATGGGATTCTCAGCAGCGAAGACTTATGATGTTGAAGTGTGGATTCCAGCGCAAGATACTTACCGCGAAATCAGTTCTTGCTCAAACTGTGTGGACTTCCAAGCGCGTCGTGCGAAAATTCGTTTCCGTCGTGAAGACAGCGGCAAGATTGAATTGGTGCACACATTAAATGGTTCAGGATTGGCAGTAGGACGTACTGTGGCAGCTATCCTTGAGAACTATCAGAATGAAGATGGTAGCGTGACAATCCCTGAAGTACTTGTACCATACATGGGCGGCGTTACAAAAATTGGTTAAAAGGAACTTTGTTCCAATAAAAAGATGAAATAGGGTGGAGCAGTCATAAGCTTCGGACTTTCCTAGACATCTTCATAGTAAAGGCTATAATGGCACCGGGTTGAGCCAAAGTCTCAACTCCTGCCGAACTTCAAAGAGGGGCATTGCGGATAAACCGCAGTGCCCCTCTAATTCATTTCGGCTGCAAATCCTTATAGCTTTTACTATAGAGTCTGGAAAGTCCTCCGCTTATGTTATTCGAAGAGGCTTCATCTTTTTATTGGAACAAATCCTTTTTTTAAATATCCCATATTGGGCAAGTATTTCAAGGTTTATCCGCTGAGGAAAGTTAGAATGGAGAAGAAAGTGCCCGGCACTCTCTGCCTCCTTTCCCTTTCCCCGCCCTCCAGAAATACGCTTCACACAGACCGCGCTCACTAATCCATTTTGGGAGTCTCAACATTGTTTAATACACAGGTTCTAAGCAGGGTGAATGCGCAAAAATAAAAACACGAAAGCTCCTCGGAGACTATAGTAGTGAGAATAGCGAGTGCAACCGAAGAGAATTACGGACTCTGGAAATTTATTTTCTAGAGTCCGTTTGAAATTCGGTAGGAATTGAGACTTCGGCTCAATCCGGTGCAGCAGTTCTCACTACTATGTAGGCCTCCGAAGGAGCTAGTAGTGTTTTTATTCTATTTAGCGATACTCACATTCAACGTGCGTAAGAAGCGGTCCATTAAACTGTTGTTGGTTTTGTGCTCTTCCTGAATGGCTTTGGCGAGCGCGACTTTGTCTGTGATGATCCCGTTTACCGGGCTGTCTACGTATTTCTCGAGGCCTTCATCCGTATTAATGGTCCAGACAAACACCTCATGTCCTGTCTCCTGCGCATGCAGTACTGCCAGTTCTTGGTAAGAAAAATCTTCTACCACATAGAAATCCACCTTTGCATCTCCGAATCCGCCAAACTGGATTGGAATCACAAACCCAGTCGTGATTTCCGGGGCTTTTGCCTCGAGTTCTTCCATGGCTTTCAAATCAAGGGACATGACTTTGTTTGAATTATCGATGGCGAGCTCTTTGTATTTTGCGATGAAAAGATCCACGTAGTTTGCAGGTTCGCCGCCATGTGGCTTAAGCTCGATGACAAGTGGCATGCCGATTTCTTTGGCCGCTGTGAAAAACTCCTCAAAGGTAGGAATATGGCTCTTGAAGTCGTCTTGTTCGATTGGAAGTCCACGAACTTCGTCTAGGGTCATGTCTTGCACGCGCTTATTCAGGCCTGCTAATCGCTTCAAGTTGTAGTCGTGCATGACGACGAATTGATTGTCTTTTGTCAGAAGAATATCCATCTCCACCATATTGGCGCCAGCTTCTTTAGCCGCCTTGATGCCTTCAATCGAATTCTCAACGGCTTCCTCAACATAGCCACGGTGACCGATGATGATAGGGTCGTTTGCCGATTCCGTTCTGTAAGTGGTGAGCGTTGTGAGAACCCCGCTTCCTGTTACGAAGAGAAGAGCAAAGGCTGTTACGATTTTACGTTTATGCTTAATTTCCTCCTGGTGATGATACACTTCAAGCGACGCCAATTTATGCTCGTGGATGATTTTTGTCATCACAATAAAAGTAGCAATCTTCGTATAGAGGATGATGAATCCTTGAAGCAGTTTTGCGATGGCGAGGACACTACTTAACAGAAGCGTATTTGAGCCGTTCGGGTCTAGAAATTCAACGAGGGCGACACTACCAATCGAGATGAAAATAACAAGAATGGCTAGCACCCCTTCGACGACTGCCGAAATCAGGAGCAGACGCCAAACGTTTTTCTTCGTCAGCTTCCAACTTGTGATGATATTTGTGGTAAATGGCTGGTCGGTAAGAATCTGAAGCGGAATCGCAAGCGAGCTTCGTGCGTGAAAGTAGAGCAGCACGACGACCAGTCCTAAGTAGAAGAGAGTACCGGCACTCGTCTTAGTGATTTCACCCGTGATAAATTCTGGTATCGTAATCTTTTTCGAAATAAACGTCAGCTCACCGATATTAACGATGGGCAAGAGCGTTAAAAAGTACAGCCAGAACGTAATGAAGTGGCCATTTAGCAGCTGCTTCAGTTCTGAGAACGCATTTTGAATGCTACTGCGCCATGAAAAATGAATGCCGCGAATCGTTCCGTAAATCATGAAGATGAGAATTGAGAACTCCATGAAGATAAGAAACGCGAACGCCAATAAATAGAGAATCAGGAGCGGGATGGATCCCGGACTCAGCAGGACTGTCTTGAAATTGGCGAAGTTCAAATTGGATTGTCCAGTAATAAAGAGCATTCCTCGAAAAATAAGCGTTAAAAAGCCGAATCCAAACACGGATATAAAAAATTGTAAGAAAATGGAATTGCGTAAATACATCCAGCTGTTTTGCGTTAAATTGCCTAATGTAAAGCGGATGGTTTTCCATACGGGGATTTTTTGATTCATAAAGCCTCCGATGTGTAAAAAGTTCGTTAGATTCACCTTAGCACGAACGAAATAGAAGCGCAAGCCGATACAAAATAGTATTGAAAAATCATGTAATAGAACTTATAATGGTGAAAGTAATCAAATAATAGAAAAGCTTTTCAGGAGGGAATCATGAAAAAAAGACTGTTAACATTATTCTGTTTAGTAGCAACTGTGTTACTTGCTGCTTGTGGTGTGAAAAAAGTAGACGCTGGCGACCACATTAAAACAACTTTTACAGGGTTAGATACAAAAGGGGAACTTGTATACCAAGTAGACACTCAAGAATTAGTAAAAGAATTCTTAGTAGCAAACCCTAAAGCAGATGCGAAAACAGAAGCAGAAGTTCGTAATGCTGCAACAAAAGTGAAAGCAACTCCAAGTAAAACAGAGGGCTTGTCAAATAACGACGAAATTACTTTCACATTCTCTTCAGATAAAGATGCTGAAAAATACTTTAACCTTCCAAAAGAAACAAAAGTGAAAGTTAGCGGATTAAAAGAAGCGAAGAAATTAACGGCTGAAGAATTAGCGAAAATCACTTCATTAGAAGTGGAAGGCTTTAACAAAGGTGGCCGTGCAGAAGTTCATGTGACAGATTCTAAATTGTCATTCTTACGTTTCAAAGTTGAAAACAATGGTAAATTAGAAAATGGAAAAGATGCCAAAATCGTGTTAGACGGTAATTTCGCTAACTTATTAGAAGACAGAGGTTATGTATTAGAAGGCGACGGAAGCTTCACACTTCCTGTTAAAGGATTGAAGACAGTTGCTGAAAAACTTGATGACGCTAAGAACAAAGACGAAATTATTGCAAAACTAAAAGAAGAAGTGAATAAGAAATTTAGCGGAAATGATAAGATAACGTTTGATAAAACTTATTATCGTGGTCTAGCGAATAATGTTGATAATTCATATTCGTATGGGGATGAGATTGTTCGCGGTAATGGGAACTTAGTAATGACGCTTCAAGTGGAATCTAGCTTTGGATTCAAAAACGTGTATGCGGTTGGGTTTACAAATCTTATAACGAATGAAGAGGGCAAGATGGAACTTAAAGACGCACGTGTCATTTCAACAACGTATGCGGACTTTTCTACAGCAACTCAAAAATTAGAATCAATCGGTTATACAGAAGTTAAATAATTGGATTAGAAATTGCTTGGAGAGCATTCTCCAAGCAATTTTTTTATACGCGAGACCTCGTTGCCCAAAATTCACTTATAAGTGAATTTTGGGCAAGTTACGTCAGGAGCGTTTGCCTCTTCAAAAAGACCGATATTATCACATTTCTAAGCAATATACCTCCAACACCTGCACAAACCCAATTTCTCCGTTTTTCACCAAAACCTCATCACAGCGCGCTTTCTCGCACTTCACTTTTTTTGCAAAAAAATCTCATTTTCTTACAATCCCAAAGAACGTTGCGGTTTTATAACAACAGCAATGGGGGATAGCAACCAATGTGAATTACTGACTCTAGGGTGAAACCCGTAGAGTCAGTTTGAAGCTTGGTAGGAATTGAGACCTTGGCTCAATCCGTTGCCCCAATGCAGTAGTTATAAATGAATCCGCAAGGATTGGGAGTGGTTTGTAAGACCAACGCAAGTTTTTTTAAAAGACGAAACTATAAATATTGCATTGCAAATTAAGTTTTGATATAATACCAAAGTGCATGAAAATGCACATGTCGGAACACCGTGGGAGGAGAAATCTTCATCTCCATTAAACCACGCACGAAACAATCAAGGAGGTAATGTCTCGTGGCTAAAAAAGTTGTAAAACTAGTTAAATTACAAATTCCTGCAGGTAAAGCAACTCCAGCTCCACCAGTAGGTCCAGCTTTAGGTCAAGCACAAGTGAATATCATGGGATTCTGTAAAGAATTCAATGCTCGTACAGCTGACCAAGCAGGTTTAATCATTCCGGTTGTGATTTCAGTTTATGAAGACCGTTCATTCGACTTCATCTGTAAAACACCACCAGCAGCAGTATTATTAAAGAAAGCTGCTAAAGTAGAAAAAGGTTCAGGCGAACCAAACAAGAAAAAAGTTGCTACTGTAACTCGTGATCAAGTTAGAGAAATTGCTGAATTAAAAGCACCTGACTTAAATGCAGCAGACGTAGAAGCTGCTATGCGCATGGTCGAAGGTACAGCCCGTTCAATGGGATTTGTAGTAGAAGGCTAAAAACAAATGCAGCTTCCAAAAGTCCCTAGCACGAGTGTTTCACTCATGGACTTTGTGGGAGGTAAAACCGTTAAAACCACACAATAGGAGGAAATTATACAATGGCAAAGAAAAGCAAAAAATATTTAGAAGCCGCTAAAAAAATCGATTCTTCTAAAGCTTACTCAGTTGAAGAAGCTATCGCATTAGCAAAAGAAACAGATTTCGCTAAATTTGATGCATCTGTAGAAGTTGCATACCGTTTAGGTTTAGATCCAAAGAAAGCTGACCAACAATTACGTGGAGCAGTTGTGCTTCCAAACGGAACAGGTAAAACTCAACGCGTATTAGTATTCGCAAAAGGTGAAAAAGCTAAAGAAGCTGAAGCAGCTGGTGCAGACTACGTTGGTGACAGCGAATTAGCTCAAAAAATCCAAGGCGGATGGTTTGAGTTCGACGTTATCGTTGCAACACCTGACATGATGGGTGAAGTTGGTCGTTTAGGTCGTGTATTAGGACCTAAAGGCTTAATGCCAAACCCTAAAACAGGTACTGTTACAATGGACGTAACTAAAGCTGTTGAAGAAATCAAAGCTGGTAAAGTTACTTACCGTGTTGATAAAGCTGGTAACATCCACGTTCCAATCGGTAAAGTTTCATTCTCAGATGAAAAATTAGTAGAAAACTTCAAAACAATTCACGAAACATTATTACGTATCAAACCTGCTACAGTTAAAGGTCAATACGTACGTAACGTTGCTGTGACAACTACTTTCGGCCCTGGGGTTAAAGTAGACGTAGCTTCTCTATAATTTAAAATGAAATGATAAAAAGCCAAGCCTCGCGCTTGGCTTTTTTGTTTTCTAAAATAAATAGATAAGTTGAGGGGAATATAATACAATCTAAGAAAATACATCGAGAATTGTATTAATAAATTTCAGATGAAAAAGGAATTTAAAATATGGATAGATTGTTAAAAAGAACGTGTATTGGCTGTAATTGGATTAATAATAGGAGGATATAAATTAAGACAACAAGCTGAATATAATGAAATGGTAAGAATTGTTAAGAGCGAAGAGGTGAAAGCAATCATCGAAGAGGATTTAAATGATATTCACGAAGGAGCTCTTAAGGAAGGAAATAGTATTTATTCATATCAAATAGACGAGAAATCGATTAGACATAATCCAATGGGAGGCGTTATGTTTCATATTTTTTTGAACTCTGATGAAAAATTAGTAGTTTATTATACGTTACAGAAGGATAGTCGTACAGGTAAAATTGAGTATTCAGGTGGTGGGTATACGCAGGAAGTTGGTAAATTAATTGGAGAAGGGAATTAATGTTATCGGAAGATAGTTGATACTCACTATTTTCCATTGATTTTTCCTCTGATTTGATCAAACACTTCGGAATGTGTATAACGGGTCTCGTCAGTTTCGGCAATTTTGTCAGCCACGTCAAGTTCTCTCTCAACAGACTCCATGAGGGTAGTATACTGTTCTACGCTGAGGACGACCATTGAGCCATGACCGTTTTTAGTTAGAAATACGGGAACATTATCGTTTAAGACAATCTCTTCAATTTCAGGGAACTTATTACGTAAATCGGATACGGGTCTAATATGAATCATAGTACATTCTCCTTTCCTATCAATATTTTATCATAAAAATAGCAAAAGAGATAAAAAATAAACTTTTAGGATAGAATTGAGTTCTTTCTTGACAGAAGAAAGTCAATCATGTAAACTAATAAAAGTTGAATGCGACCGAAGACAGTAGGGGGCGCTAGCCTTAATATCCTACCGAGGGAGAACAAGTTGATCTTATTTCTCTATGTCTTTGTGGGTATAGAGTTTTTTTTATGCCCTACCTAAATTTCAGGAGGTGAAAAACGAAGATGAGTGAAGCAATCATTGCTAAAAAAGCGCAACTAGTTACAGAAGTTGCTGAACAGTTCAAAAACGCATCATCAGTTGTTGTTGTTGACTATTTAGGAATTACTGTAGAAGAAGCAACAAATCTACGTGCAGAATTACGTAAAGCAGGTGTACAATTTGCAGTTGTTAAAAACAGCATTTTATCACGTGCAGCTAAAGAAGCTGGTTTAGAAGGAATGGATGACATTTTCAAAGGACCATCAGCTGTAGCTTTCAGTAACGATGATGTAGTAGCTCCTGCTAAAATCTTAGCTGACTTTGCTAAAAAAGTTGAAGCTTTAGAAATTAAAGCAGGTGTTGTTGAGGGTAAAGTTTCTTCAAAAGAAGAAATCGAAGCTCTTGCAAAATTACCAAGCCGCGAAGGGTTACTTTCAATGCTATTATCAGTATTACAAGCACCAGTTCGCAACACTGCATTGGCAATCAAAGCCGTTGCAGATCAAAAAGATGGCGCAGCAGCTTAATAAAGCTAGCTAGCTAACTTAAAAACACAAACAAAATTTTATTAAATAACCAAAAAATGGAGGAAATTAAAAATGGCATTAAACATTGAACAAATCATTGCTGACATTAAAGAAGCAACTGTATTAGAATTAAACGACTTAGTAAAAGCTATCGAAGAAGAATTTGGAGTAACAGCAGCAGCTCCTGTAGCTGTAGTAGCTGGTGGCGCTGGCGAAGCTGCAGAAGAAAAATCTGACTTCACTGTAGAATTAACTTCTGCTGGAGACCAAAAAATTAAAGTAATCAAAGTTGTTCGTGAAGCAACTGGATTAGGATTAAAAGAAGCTAAAGCATTAGTTGATGGCGCTCCTGGCGTATTAAAAGAAGGCGTAGCTAAAGAAGAAGCTGAAGCATTAAAAGCTCAATTAGAAGAAGTTGGCGCTTCAGTAACATTAAAATAATTTTTAATGACACTTTTCAAGGTCGGACTATCCAGTCCGGCCTTTTTTGTGTAGAATAAAAGAGATTTGGTAGTGGAAAGGGAGCTTTTTGATGAGATTTCATGAATTTGGAGATAATCATAATCCTCATATCATATTGATTCATGGTGGAGGGAATTCGTGGTGGAATTATTTGAGACAAGCGCGTCTTCTGTCAGATAAATACCATGTAATTTTACCAGTGCTAGATGGTCATGGTGAGGAGTATCAAAAGGAGTATGTATCCACGGAGCAATCTGCACAAGAGATTTTGGAGTATATAAAAGACCAATGCGATGGGCATGTATTTGCTTTAGGCGGAGTCTCTCTTGGTGGACAAATTGTCATGGAGTTACTTTCGTTAGATTCTCAGATAGCTGACAAAGCCATTATTGATGGAAGCCTCTGCATTCCACAACCTAAACTAGCGAAAATGAGTATCTTGTTTGTAAAAGGTTTTGGGAAGTTGATGTTCGGTAAGGCTGCATGTAAAATGCAATTAAAACTCATGAGAAAGCTGTATCCAAAGATGGCTTATCCGGAAGAATTAGAAAACTACTATTTGGAAGATATGCCACGGTTGCCATTGAAAACATTAGTAACGATTTATAACACCTATATGGCCAGTTATCATCTGAAACCAGCGATTTCAAATAGTTCAGCAGAGGTCCTCTATATTTATGGAGAAAAAGAAATGAAGTGCGTGAAGGAATCGGCAAAACTATTTCAACAAATGCATCCTAATTGCACGCTGTATGAAGCAAAGGGATATAATCACGGATATTTATCGACTTATCTTCCCTTGGAGTGGATGGAATTAGTAACACCATTTTTAGAAAGAAATGAGTAACGTTAACAGGAAAGGAGGTTTAGCAATGTCACTTACGAGTCATATTGTCCGTACGTTATTTACCATCGGGGATTTAAAACGAGACTTGGGTTGGGTCCCGCCTACAAATGTGGAGACTGTTGAAAATGTATCTTACGGATCCTGCGACAAGTGGCATCTGCTGGATCTCTATCGTCCAAAAGATGCGGAAGGCAAATTGCCAGTGTTGCTTAATATTCACGGCGGCGCTTGGGTTTACGGAGATAAGAAGGTATACGCTCCCTATTGTATGTATTTAGCTAGTCGTGGATTTGCAGTGATTAATGCGAGTTATCGTTTAGCTCCAAGGCATACCTTTCCTGCTCCTTTAGAAGATGTTGGGAAAATGGTAGAGTGGGTATTTCATCACGCAGATGAGTATGGCTTAGATCTTTCAAATCTTTTCTTTGTAGGAGATTCTGCTGGGGCGCATTTGGCGACGGCGTATACGGCGATTCAGTTAAATGAAGCTTATGCAAAAAAATTTCCTGGGATTCAAGTAGCAAAAAGCTTTATTCCAAAAGGCCTGCTCTTAAACTGTGGAGTATTCGATATGGAGGCCGAATGGAAGAAGCAAGGACGCGCGTTGACACCATTTCTAACGGATCTACTGGGTGAGAAACCGACTGTTGAAGCTGTGAAGCAAATGAGCCCTGCACAGTATATGACTTCAGAGTTTCCGCCTGTTCATCTAACAACGAGTAATGGAGACTTCTTACGGAAGCATTCTTATCGCTTGAAGGAAGTATTGGAGAAGAAGGGCGTGGAAGTCGTGTTTAAAGAATATGGGGAGAAAAAGAAACCTCAAGGGCATGTATTCCATTTGAATCTGAAAAATAAAGTGGGTCAACAATGTAATGAAGACCAGCTGCAGTTTGTAAAACAAATGATGAAAAAATAAAACTCGAAGCAGAATTTGCTTCGAGTTTTTGTGGTTAAGTTTTTATTTTCTCAACTGATGCGTCAACTTATAACTACTTTCCAAAATGTCGTTAGCACGGCTTTCGTCTTTTTGAAGAAGACCTAAGTAGAGTAAGTCGACTAAGAAGAGCGAGTCGTTACGACTTGTAATGGCTGCGGAACGAATCGATTTTTCATGGCGAGGAACTTTAAGGCAATAGGTGCTGAGAGCGTCTAGATTGCCGTTGCCTTGTCCAGTAATCGATACGGTTGGGATGCCGCGTTGTTTAGCAATTTCAAAGGCTGCATTAACTTCTCTTGTGTTCGCAGAGTAGCTAACACCAATCACTAAGTCATTTTCTGTAGCGTTGCTAAGGCTTGCCAGTTGAATATGTGAGTCAGTGTGATACACGATATTTTTACCGATACGGCTGAGTTTAAAGTAAATATCGCTGCAGACTAGTCCTGAAGCGCCAACCCCAAAAGTATAGATTTTATTTGCGTTTTTGAGTAAGTCAATCACATGATCTAGCGTGTCGTCATCGATGAGTTCAACGGTCATTTCATAGGAACGAGTAACCGTCTTAATTAATTTTGATTGAATTGTTTTAATTGAGTCATCCTTGTCGATTTGTTCGTCGATGGATTGTGAATTTTGTTGCGCCAAATTCACTTTGAAGCGTGAATAAGAACGGAACCCGATTTTTTTAATATATTTACTAATAGAAGAAGATGAAACCCCAATTTCATCTGCTAATACATGAATGCTCGAAGAAAGCACTACATCAGAGTGTTTGGCGATAAATTCTTCAATTTTTTTATCTGTGGCTGTTAAAAACTTTTTCATGGAATCCCTACCTTTTTCGAGAAATATTGTTTCCGATTTCATTATACAGTATTGAAATAAAATTTACAACGCTGTATAATAAGTTTAAGAAAAACGATTTCATTATGAATTTTAGTGGAATTTTTAAGAGGAGGTGGAGAAAATGGATGACATTTCAAAATTGATGACAGAGCAAGTCAATGACAGAAGTAAGGATATTGAAACACAGTCAATTGGTGAGATTCTACATTATATGAATGACGAAAACAGAAAAATTACCGATGCGATTGAACAGTGCATTCCAGAAATTGAAAAAGTTACAGCAGGTGTTGTACAAGCATTCGAGAAAGGAGGCCGATTGATCTATCTGGGCGCGGGGACTTCTGGTCGACTTGGTGTTCTGGACGCAAGTGAATGCCCACCAACATTCGGTGTATCACCGGAGATGGTAGTGGGAATCATTGCGGGTGGAGATTATGCTCTTCGAAACGCTATTGAAGGCGCCGAAGACGATGAAACCTTAGCCGAAGCACAGTTAAGAGACTTGGATCTTGTCAAAGAGGATGTAGTCATCGGAATTAGCGCGAGTGGACGGACTCCTTATGTCGCAGCAGGCCTTGCCTATGCGAATACGGTTGGATGTTTCACAGGTGCGATTTCCAATTCTCCGAACGCTTTAATCTCTCAAGTTGCTTCAGTTGGTATCGAAGCGATTACCGGCCCAGAAGTGGTTACAGGCTCTACTCGAATGAAAGCAGGTACGGCTCAAAAAATCATTCTCAATATGATTACGACGACTGCGATGATTCAAGTAGGAAAAATTTTCAAAGGATATATGGTCGATGTTCAACCAACGAATCAAAAGTTGAAACAACGAGCAAGCAATATTCTTGCGAAGATTACCGATCTTTCTCCAGAAGACGCAAGACGTGTTCTTGAGGAAAATGATTTTGATTTAAAAGTCGCTATTATCTCTCAAATACATCATATTTCGGCACAAGAAGCAGAAAGACTGCTTCAGGAAAATCAAATGAATATCGTAAAGGCAATGAAAAATAAGGAGGCTTAATAAAATGGATGCAAAGAAAGTAGCAAGTGAAATTTTAAGTAAAGTCGGACAGAAGGAAAATGTGGTCAGCAACGCTACATGTATGACTCGCTTACGTCTGACTGTAGCGGATACATCAAAAGTGGATGTCGCTGGATTAAAAGATGTGGATTCAGTATTAGGAGTTGTAGAACGTGAACAAGGAGTTCAAATCGTTTTAGGACCTGGTAAAGTGACTGAAGTTGGTCGCGAATTTTCTGCATTAACTGGAATTGAATTAGGCAGCGTAGATGAAGTAGACGCCGCTGATTTAGCAAAAGAAAATAAAAAAGAAAATAAAGCAAAACATAATGGACCAGTTCAACGTTTCTTGGAACACATCGCTAACATTTTCGTACCATTATTACCAGGGATTATCGCAGCTGGTTTAATTAACGGTATTTCAAACGTTATTAACGTAACAACACAAAATGCATATAACTTTGAATGGTGGTATCAAGCTATCCGTACAATGGGTTGGGGGCTATTCACCTTCTTACCTTTATATGTAGGGTACAATGCTGCTCGTGAGTTCAAAGGAACTCCTATTCTTGGGGCAATCGCAGGAAGTATGTCTCTTGGTGTTACAACAATGCCACTTCTATTAAAAACAGATGCTGGTCAAGTGTTGATGCCATTTACGGATAAACCTTTCAACCCAGGTGCTGGTGGTCTATTAGCTGCATTAATGATGGGGATTGTCGTAGCTTACTTAGAACGTGCTATTGACAAAGTGGTTCCAACAATGTTGAAGACATTCTTAACACCGTTATTAACATTAATCATTGGTGCATTCTTATCAGTATTAATCATCCAACCTGCTGGTGCTGCGTTAACTCAAGGTATTTACACAGTATTAAACTTCGTATATGAACAATTAGGAATCTTTGGTGGTTACATTTTAGCTGCTGGATTCTTACCAATCGTATCTGTTGGTTTACACCAAGCGTTAACTCCAATCCACGTTCTATTAAACAATCCAGAAGGGCCAACTCAAGGTATCAACTACCTATTACCAATCTTAATGATGGCCGGTGGTGGACAAGTAGGTGCAGGTTTAGCATTATACTTGAAGACTAAGAACAAAAAATTAAAACAATTAACAAGAGACTCATTACCAGTTGGTATCTTAGGTATCGGGGAACCAATGATGTACGCTGTAACACTTCCTTTAGGTAGACCATTCTTAACAGCCTGCTTAGGATCAGGCTTTGGAGGAATGTTAGCTGTTCTATTCCACTTAGGTACTGTATCTCAAGGGGTTTCAGGATTATTCGGTGCATTAATTATGGTTCCTGGAACACAAGCGTTATTCCTAACTGCAATGGTCGGAGCTTACATCGGTGGCTTTGTCATCACATGGTTATTCGGTGTAGATGAGGATCGTATTAACGAAGTATATGGAAACAAATAGAGCAAACATTTCTTTTGGGCGCTCCATCTATATCAATCTTGGTGAACAAGTTGTGACACAAGTATTAGAAGAAATGAAAGCCGCGCGTCAAACCGTGGCTTTCACTTCTTTTCAGTTACCAGAACATCCGCTAGAAATCTCGGATATGACACGTCTTGTGGAACTCGCTCGTTCATACGAGGTGGATTTAATACCAGACATCGCCCATAAAGATCTTACCAAAGAAAACATAGCAGCTCTGAAAAAAGCAGGGCTATCGTACTTACGTCTGGATGAATTTGGAGACGAAGCGTTTATTGAACGTTGCGGTAAGGCGTTTACGCTTGTTGTGAATGCGTCGACGTTTACCCACCGTGAATATAAAGTGTTAGAACGACTCGGATTTGCCCGTCAAATCATCGCTTGTCATAATTATTATCCAAAAGTGTATTCAGGGATTTCGCTTGAAAAATTCACCACGATTAATCAAAATTTGCATGCGCTTGGCGTAAAAGTACTGGCGTTTATTCCAGGAGATGAGCCTTTAAGAGGGCCACTTCATGAAGGTTTACCAACAGTGGAAACGCATCGTACATTGGATACGCGATTGGCGATTTGCGAATTAATTGCATCACATACGGATATGATTTTAGTGGGAGATACATTTATTAACGAGTCCACTCAAAAAGTCATGAAGGAATTCCAAGAAGGGTTTGTGTCACTAAAGGCAGAAGCACCCGTGGAATTAACAGGTAAAGTTCTTCGTGACCGTATCGATGCTAGTGATTTTGTGTACCGAGTACTCGGCACTCGTGGTTCAGCTTTATTGAACGGAGAGGTTTCTACGACAACCCGCATCGTTGGAGAAATCAATCAAGCGAATAGCCAGTACGGTCGTTATCAAGGTGAAATCGAAATTGCTAAAGTTGAGTTGCCACAAGACGTTCGACAAAACGTCATCGGGCACTTACTTCCATCTGAGATTGCCGTATTTACCGCTTTGCCAGAAGGATTTGGCATTCAATTAGAAGTCGAATAAGAATAAAATCCATCCTACGATTTCGATAGGGTGGATTGTTTATTTTTCTATACAACATTAGAAAAATGAGCCATTTTATGATACTCTAGATGAGTATAAATTTAATAGAAACAAAGGGGGCCTTTGGATGATAGAGCTGATTGCAACAGTTGAATCTATCCAACAAGCAAAAGACTTGCTTGAAGCGGGCGTGGACACGATCTATTTTGGGGAAGACCAATTCGGACTTCGCCTTCCTATGTCGTTTACACGTGAGGAACAAAAAGAATTAACGGAATTGGCGCACCAATATGGAAAGAAAGCGAGCGTTGCTGTAAACGCGATTTTCCATAATGAAGGAATTGCGCTTGTACCTGAGTATTTGAAATTTTTAAAGGAAATCGGTGTCGATAACATCGCGGTAGGAGATCCAGGTGTGGTTCAAATTATGAAGAACCCTGAATACTCAATTCCATATCGTTATGATGCCGCGGTTTTAGTAACAAGTAGTCGTCAAATCAACTTCTGGGGAAAACGTGGTGCCGTTGGTGCGGTGATTGCGCGTGAAATTCCTCGTGAAGAAATGAAAATCTTGGCAGCAGGTGTAGAAATTCCAATCGAAGTTCTTGTGTACGGTGCGACTTGTATCCATCATTCAAAACGCCCACTGTTAAATAACTACTTTAACTATATCGAGAAAAAAGAATCGGTTGAAAAACGTCGCGGTTTATTCGTATCAGAACCTGCCGATGAAGATTCTCACTATTCAATCTACGAAGACATTAACGGAACGCATATTTTCGCGAATAACGACGTGTCTCTTGCGCCGTATTTGTTAGAATTAACAGAAATGGGTATTCCACAATGGAAATTAGACGGCGTGTTAGCTCCAGGTCAAGATTTCGTGGAAGTAGCGAAATTATTCGTCAATGCTCGTAATGAAATCGAAGCAGGTACATGGACGCCAGAGAAGAGCGCTAGCCTTGAATTACAAGTGCGCGCACACCATCCAAAAGTACGTGGCCTTGAAGCAGGATTTTACTTATTAAATCCAGAAGATGTGAAATAGGAGAGAGTCAAATGGGAAGAAAAATATTGAAAAAACCTGAAGTACTTGCTCCAGCGGGTACTCTTGAAAAACTAAAAACAGCTATTTTATACGGAGCAGATGCGGTTTTCCTTGGTGGGGAAGCGTACGGACTTCGTAGCCGTGCAGGAAACTTCGACTTTGCAGAAATGAAAGAAGCCGTTGATTTTGCCCATGCACATAACGCAAAAGTATATATCGCAGCCAACATGGTCACGCACGAAGGTGACGAAAAAGGAGCGGGAGAATTCTTCCGTACGGTTCGTGACATCGGGATCGATGCAGCCATTATCAGTGACATGGCCTTAATGGATATTTGTGCCTCAGAAGCGCCAGGATTACCAATCCATTTATCAACACAATCTTCAGCAGCCAACTACGAAACGCTAAACTTCTGGAAAGACGAAGGATTAGAGCGTGTCGTGTTAGCGCGTGAGGTGTCAATGGACGAAATCAAAGAAATGCAAGAAAAAGTGGATGTAGAAATCGAAGCGTTTATCCACGGTGCAATGTGTATTTCTTATTCAGGCCGTTGCGTATTATCAAACCACATGGTGCATCGTGATGCCAACCGTGGTGGATGTGCGCAGTCTTGTCGTTGGAAATACGGTCTATTCGATATGCCATTTTCCGGAGAAAAGAATATGGTCGGCGCTGGCGAAGAAGGAATCGAAGAAAAATTCTCAATGAGTGCCGTTGACTTAGCAATGATTCAAAACTTACCAGACTTAATCGAAGCTGGTGTAGATAGCTTGAAGATTGAAGGTCGTATGAAATCAATTCACTACGTTTCAACAGTATCGAACGTTTACCGTGCAGCAGTAGATTCTTACTGCGAAGATCCAGATAACTATGTATGTAAACAAGAATGGATTGACGAGTTATGGAAAGCAGCGCAACGTGAGTTAGCAACTGGTTTCTACTACCAAATTCCAACTGAAGAAGAACAATTATTTGGCCCACGCCGTCAAATTCCTCAATATGCTTTCGTTGGACAAGTGCTTGAGTATGATCCAGAGACTCAAATGGCAACAGTACAACAACGTAATAACTTCAAGGTTGGAGACCATATCGAGTTCTACGGACCAGGAATGCGTCACCACGAAGAAGCGTTAACACAATTGTGGGATGAAAATGGCGAAGAAATCGAAGCAGCTCCTCATGCGATGATGATCTGCAAGATGAAAGTATCTGAGCCAGTGAAACCTTTAGATATGATTCGTAAACGTCGTTAAGACGAATTTTTAAAAGAAAGAAGGAAAGCAAATGTCATTACCAAATTGCCCTAAATGTGGTTCAGAATACACATATGAAGATGGCGTATTACTAGTATGTCCAGAATGTACGTATGAATGGGAACCAGGTTCAGAAGTTGAAGAAGGCCCAGTAGCCACCGATGCAAACGGAAATAAATTACAAGATGGCGATACTGTAACAGTCATCAAAGATTTAAAAGTGAAAGGCGCTCCGAAAGATATTAAGCAAGGAACACGTGTGAAGAATATTCGCATCGTGGAAGGCGATCATAATATCGATTGTAAGATAGATGGCTTTGGCGCAATGAAACTTAAATCTGAGTTTGTTAAAAAGATTTAATGGGAGTCCCGTAGGGACTTTCAAAAAGCTCCCCCTAGAATTTTTATAGTTGTTATAATAGCGATACCGGATTGAGCCAAGGTCTCAATCCTACCAAGCTTCAAACTGACTCTACGGGTTTCACCCTAGAGTCAGTAATTCACATTGGTTATGAACCCGCTATTACAACTACTATAAATCTAGGGGGGCTTTTTTTCGTCCCTCGACTCAGTGAACTTTACCTAACTTAGTAATAAGTTTTATTGCTTCTCATAAAGAGCAGGTTCGGCGATAAGGTCGAGCCTCAAAGATTCTCTAGAAAATAAATTTTCAAGAGAATCTAATTCGCATCGGTTACTAGTCGCTATTGTTGTTATTATAGAATCCAAAGGGCTTTTTCTGTAGTCCCTCGAGAAAACCAGAACTCTATATCAGCTCGAATTAAGTTTGATTGCTTCTCATAAAGGACCGGATTCGGCTTTTTAGTGCTTGTTAAAGTAGGGGGGCTTTTTTTCGTCCCTCGACTTAGTGAACTTTACCAAACTTAGTAATAAGTTTTATTGCTTCTCATAAAGAGCAAGATTCGGCTTATTGGTGCTTTGGAAGAGTGTTATTTGTACAAAAAAATTCAAAAGGGAGCCTGTAAATAAAATTTAATAAATAAGGATTATATGCATGAGAATAGTTTTCTTATGCATATTTTTATTGGGAAGAATGGGCCTGCGCTCTTGAAATTTAATTTCCACTGTGTTACATTCAAAGTAAGGAGTAGAAAACGCTTTTGTGTAGGCGCTTCTGTGACTTTTATCACAAAATTCGTTTAGGAGAAATGGCAGTTTTGGAACAGTATCATACAGGTACCATTCGATTGATGGGAACCGTCATCGAATTGAAAATTGCGCATCCAGAAGGCGAGCGTTTATTGGCTGAAGTTTTCGAGCAATTGAAGCGATATGAACATCGTTTTAGCGCGAATGACCCAACTTCAGAGCTAATGGCCGTGAATTTGGCAGCGGGAAAACATGCAGTTTGTGTTCATCCAGAGATTTTTCATTTAGTAAAAATAGGACTGGAAAACAGTTTAGCTGCGGGAAGTCGGATGAATATCTTGATTGGCCCAGTTGTTCAAACATGGCGCGTGGGCTTTAGTGATGCACGAGTACCAACGGATGAAGAGATTAATGCCAAACTGCAACTGACCGATGCAACGAAAGTCGAACTGAATGAAGAGAGTCAGACGATTTTTCTGTTGGAAGAAGGAATGCGAATCGACCTTGGTTGTATTGCCAAAGGGTATATTGCCGACTTGGTGATAGAGCAGCTAAAAGAGCTTGGAGTAACCTCTGCGCTCATAAATCTTGGTGGGAATGTTCTTACACTAGGACCAGCTGTTCATCATGAAGATGGGAATTGGTGGATTGGGATTCAAAACCCTAAACTCCTGCGTGGAGAAAATGTGGCGCTTCTTCCGATTCAAGATGAGTCGATTGTGACATCAGGTGTCTACGAACGGGTGCTAGAAGTGGATGGGAAGAAATACCATCATATTTTGGACCCTCATACTGGATATCCAGCAGAAACAGACGTTGCGAGTCTGACGATTGTATCGAAGCAATCCGTGGATTGTGAGATATGGACGACTAGACTCTTTGGAAAAAAAGCACACGAAATCTTATTCGAAGTGGAACAACACCCTAACATCGAAGCTGTGTTGATTTTGGAAGATGATCGTATCTTCTATACATCAGGACTTGCTTCAAAGATTCAATTACTCGAAAGGAAGTACTCAAATGGTTAAATTAATCGGTTTAGTCGGAACAAACTCTAAAAAATCAACAAACCGTCAACTATTACAATACATTCAAAAACATTTTTCAGAACAGGCGGAAATTGAACTAGTCGAAATTAAAGACATTCCAATGTTCAACAAACCAACTCCAAAAGTAGTGCCACAAGAAGCACAAGCAATTGCAGATAAAATCGCTGCAGCGGATGGAGTCATCATTAGTACACCAGAATATGACCACTCATGCCCAGCTGTATTAATGAACGCCTTAGCATGGTTATCTTATGGTATCTACCCATTATTAAACAAACCTGTCATGATTACAGGAGCATCTTACGGAACATTAGGTTCTTCACGTGCACAAAGTCAATTACGTCAAATCTTAAACGCGCCAGAAATTAAAGCACGCGTTTTACCAAGTGATGAATTCTTATTAGGTCAAGCCTTACAAGCATTCGACGAAGAAGGTAACTTAAAAGATACAGCAACTGTTGAAAAATTAGAAAAGATTTTCGAAGATTACTTATTATTCATTGAAATTACAAAACAATTAGTTCGTGCAAACGAAGCTCGTGAAAAAGAAGCGAAAAACTTCTCATGGGACAGTTCTAAAAAATAAGGAGTGACAGTAGAAAATGAAAATTATTGGTATCGTAGGATCAAATGCGGAATTTTCGCATAACCGTTTATTATTACAATTTATCGAAAAGAAATTCAGTGACTTATTCGAGTTTGAAATCTTAGAAATTAAAGATATTCCAATGTTCAACCAAGACGAAGATCAATCTAAGAGTTTCCCAGTACAATACATGTACAACAAATTGATTCGTGCAGATGGTGTGATTATCGCTACACCTGAACACAACCACACAATCACAGCTGCGTTGAAGAGCACATTAGAATGGATGTCATTCAACTTACACCCATTCGAAAACAAACCTGTAATGATTATGGGAGCTTCTCACTATGACCAAGGTACTTCACGTGCGCAAGTGCATTTACGTAAAATCTTGGATGCTCCAGGGGTAAACGCATATGTATTGCCAGGGAATGAATTCCTATTAGGAAAAGCAAAAGAAGCATTTGACGAAGAAGGCAATATTAAGAGCGAAGGAACAGTATCATTCTTACGTTCTTGCTTAGAAAACTTCGTGAAATATGTGGAGGTTGTCAAAGTGCTACGTAAACCATTACCAACACCACCAGAAGATTTATATTGTACAAACCCTATTTCAACAACAATTGAAGGGGTAGACCCAGATGATCCAGAATGGGTTGAAAAAGCAAGTGAAATCGTTGGAGCAGCGCAAGGAAACGACTATGTGCGCTTAGACCATGGTTTATTAACGGTTGACCAAATCGATATGTTCTTAAAAGCTTTACCATTTGAAGTAACATATGCCGATGACAACAACCAATTCTTGTACTATAACTTCAACAAACCAGCTAACAAGATGTTGGCTCCACGTGTGCCAGCTCAATCTGGTAATCGTTTATCTACAGTTCACCCACCACGTACATTCAAAAATGTGGAATACCTCATTGCGAACTTACGTGCAGGAAACGTGGATTACTTCCGTACAATCGTTCCAAACACTCCACCAGAAATCATCAACGTACACAACTACCAAGCAATGTACTATCCTGATGGTTCTTACGCTGGAATTAACGAAATCGTATTTGACTTCAAACCATGGTTAGATTGGTACTTACAAACAACTGGACAACGTTTAGTAAGCGCAAATGGTGCTGCTCCAGCTGCTGACGCAACAAGTGGCGCTTCAAACAGCGGACACTCAGCTCCTGCTCCTGCAGCAGATGCTACAAGTGGTGCTTCAGATAGCGGACATTCAGCTCCAGCTCAAGCACAAGCAGTAGATGCTACAAGCGGTGCTTCAGAACACTAAAATTAAAAGTGAGAAAGCTAGGCGAATTTTTGCCTAGCTTTTTTGTGTTTTTATAGACACAATGGACCTTTGTTCACGCCTCAGAAACAACTGGAAACTGTTTTCTTAAAATTAACAAAAATGTAATGTTCCTAGTATCCAAGTGTAGTGGTTTTGAGCTATAATAAATAGGAGTTTAAGGAATGGAGAAAAACAGTGGGAACTATGAATTATCAAACAACACCTTCTCAAGTGCCGACGCACCCACATCCTCCCAAGCAAAAAGAGAAAAAACGGAGTGCGGCATTCGATGGCTTGAAAGGTTTTTTTATACTAGCAATTATTACATATTATTATTTCCAACATTTATTACCGGGCGGATTTTTAGCCGTTAATGGATTTTTAGTGGTCGGAGGCTACTTGACGTTCCGGAATAATATCAAAACATTCGCGGAAGATTATAAAGAGCGTTTCCCAGTGAGAAGTTTGAAGAGAATGTTCTTCCCGATGCTCTTTATGATTGTCGTGACGGTCGCGTTTTTATTCGTGGCGGCACCGCAATTACTTTCTAATATCCGAGGCATGGCGCTTTCGGCATTATTCTTCGTGAATAATGATTATCAAATTTTCTCTCAACAATCATACTTTGTGCAATCGGCGAATCCAAGTCCGTTTGTACATCTCTGGTATGTATCCCTTTATGTGCAATTATTAATCGTAGGGTATTTGCTTCGAAAACTGATGAAGAAACTCAACTTCCTCAGAATGCAGGAGTTTGCCTTGCTCGCGTTCTTAACGCTCGTTTCAGCAGCAGGGATGGCAGCACTCTATTGGTTTGAACAAGATCCTTCGCACGTATACTACTTAGTATCAACGCGTTTATTCTCGTTCACGTTTGGAGCGATCTTAAGTTACATTCACGATGGGAAATTGCTTCTACCAGCTCGTGAGTCAGGTTCAACTGTTCCGAATGTATTGAGCCTCCTCTGTTTAGGGGCATTAGGATGGATGTATACAACCTTCAATGGAACGCAAGCAGAAGTCTATTACATGATAATGTTTATTTCATCGTTCGTGATGATGCTTCTGTTATCTTGCTCGATTCGTGAAGGAGTAGGGGTTCATTACATCTTCAGTTTTAAAGGATTTACTTTCTTTGGAAAGAGAAGTTTCTCATACTACTTATGGTTTTATCCAATTCATCTCATCGCGCCAACGTTCTTACGCGAAATTGATGAACAGTGGTTATCTATTGGGATTCAATTTGTGCTGATTTTCGTGATGGCAGAAATTACGTATCAACTCTTTGAGAGAGACCGCTTCGTCCTTCCAATTGGACAAGCACATAGTCCGTATAATTTAACGGCTTATGGAAAATCGAATCTTCCAAAAGGCATGAAGCAGTTTGGACTCGTGTTCTCACTCATGTATGTCATCTGTATCGGGCTTGCAGGTCTTGGATTTGCACAAGAGAAAAATCAAAACTCAGCCGTTCAAGAGGTTGAGGAGAAAATTCGTCAAAACCAAGCGCTCTTACAAGAGACAACAGCCGAGCCAACAACTGAAGGAACAACGACGATTAGTAATGAAATTAAAGCGAATGTGGAACAGCAAGTGAAACAAACACCGATTACCTTTGTGGGTGACTCAGTGTTACTAGCGTCTGCGAACAAACTTCGTGAAGTATTCCCGAACACTTATGTGGATGGAGAAGTAGGACGCCAGTTGTATTACAGCACACCAATCGTTCAAAAGTTGGCACAGCAAGGTAAACTTTCTCAAACCGTGGTATTTGTCCTTGGTTCAAACGGTGCTTTCTCTGCTTCCCAAATCGATGCATTGATTCAAGCGACAGGTAACCGTGAGATTTTCTTAGTCACAGCCGGTTATGAAATTAAATGGGCCAAAGAAGTTAATGAGCAGTTAAAAGCAGCTGCAGAACGTTATCCAAATGTTCATTTAATTGACTGGGGAACTTACGCCAAAGGTCATACAAAAGAATGGCTCTTTGATGATGAGATTCATCCAAACGATACGGGGGCAGCGGAATTAGCAAACCTCATCTTACAAGAAATGGTGAAATTAAAATTACAATAATCGTTGAGACGACTCGATTTTGAGTCGTCTTTTTTATTTTTAAAAAATATTTTTGAAAACGCTATTGACATTCGAGTGTACTAAGCGCATAATACAGTTAAAGATAAGTGTATTAACCGGTTAATACACTGAGAAGGAATCAAAGAAAGGAGTCACTAATGATCGTATTTGATAAAAGAAGTCCGGTCTACGAGCAAATTATCGCCTATTTCAAAGCAGAAATTGCCTCTCACAGAATGGAAGCAGGCCAAGAGATGCCGAGTCGGCGTGAATTTGCGCAAACCATGCAAGTAAATCCTAATACGGTCCAACGTGCCTTTCATGAATTGGAGGTCATGGGGTTGATTACGACGGGAAATAATGTCATGAGTCGTGTGACAGAAGATGTAGAACGGATTGAGCAACTAAAAGAAGAAATGTTGAATGAGGCCATCGCAAGTTTTGCCACAGCGATTAAACCTCTCGATTTAAGTGCAGAAGATGTGATTGAACATCTCAGAAAACAATTGTAGGGAAGGAGCGGTACTATGTTAACGGTTCAAAACTTAAGTAAGAGATTTGGAAAGAAACAAGTGTTGAATGACATCTCATTTAACGCGAAAAAAGGAGAAGTGACGGCTCTCATTGGGGTCAACGGGATTGGAAAAACAACGATTATGAACTGCATTGCAGGGTTGTTGCCATTTGATAAAGGGAAAGTCGTTATCGATGATATGCCTGCACGTAAAGTGTTTGCGGAAAAGGTGAGCTACATTACGGATAGTTCGATTATCTCACCCGACCAAACAGTGGATGAGGCGATTGATTTTATGCGCACGTTCTATCCAAACTGGAATCGTCAAAAGGAAAGACATTTATTAGACTTCTTCCGTTTGAATTTAAAGGATGAAGTACGATCACTCTCGAAAGGGAATGTTGCTAAACTGAACTTACTTCTAGGGATGGGGCTGGATACAGACTACATCTTGATGGACGAACCATTTTCAGGAATCGATGTGTTTACCCGTGAAGAAATCGCGCGTGTGTTTACAAGCGACCTACTTGATGGACGGGGCGTATTGATTACAACGCATGAAATTAATGATATTGAGTATATCGTCGATAAAGCAGTGCTCTTAAACGATGGACGTGTAGTGAAGGAATTCTATCCAGAAGAAGTCCGCGAAGAAGAGGGAAAATCAATTGTCGATGTGATGAGGGAGGTATACTTACCATGAAGAAAGTCATCAACTTAACGATTTATAATATCGGCCAGGCGAAAGGATTCATCCTCGTGGTGGCCTTACTTCAAATCTTATTGCAACTAGGGTTGAAGCTGAAGACTCTTGCGACAGCTGGGTTATTAACTAAACAAACACTCATTGTCAGTCCTGATCTCGTGAAACAAGTCGTTTTGGATCAACTTGCAATTGGACTTCCAGTGTTCTTTGCTGGGACAGCGATTCTGGTTTACTCGGCAGTGATTTGGTCGAAAGAATGGAGTAGCAAAGGCTCATTTATTTATCGCCTACTCATGCTTCCAGGATCCCGTTTTGGAATCTACTGGGCAAAATTACTAACGATGCTTGTGATTACGTTCTTCTTACAAGCCGTTCAAGTAGTTGGGGTGTTCTTAAACTACTACCTCACAAGCTTCTTTATTCCAGAGTTTGCGCAATACCACATCACACCGTGGTCTCTCGTGACAAATTCAATCGCAATGCCGCTTCTAGTGCCACAATATGCGGTGCAGTTCCTTCTCATTTTAACAATGGGGGTAGCGCTCATCGTAACGGTCTTCCAACTCGCGATTCTTGTCTTTGGGGTTGAGAAGAAGGGCTATGTACGAAAGGTGACTTCGGTCGTTCTCTACGTTTTAGTCATTGTTGTGACATTCACAGCTATCATGCGCACGCAATTTGTGGTTCGTTTAATTGGAAATGAAGCGTTGGTCTTCTTAATCGGTTGTATGCTCATTTGGATTGTTCTAAATATGCTACTAAGCGATTATTTATTAAATCATAAAGTTAGTGTGTAAGGAGGGGTTATCATGAAATCAAGTAAATTTGCAACAGCAGTATTTGCCTTTAGTGGACTTGTGTTTCTAGCGACAGCTGGTCACGCAGCGTATCAAGAAGTGAAGCCTGCTCCGGTATCGATTCAATTAACCGATGAAGAGAAAAAATTAGTCGACGGAGCAACCTTTGAAATGTCGTATTCCACAGATGATTTAACATCGTCTAAGGGCGCAGAGTATGCACTTTTAGATGGGAATGTAAAACGTGTTGGTTTTTCCGAAAATGCCTACAATTTCCAAACGAAAAAGAGATTGGCAGACTTTTCTTTTACAGACCGTCCAAATTATGATAATCTGGTGGCGTTTAAGGGGTATGACCTTCTATACGGCTTGACTTATAGCTTTGAAAGTACAACAGATCCAAAGGTAAATTTCAGTATCATTAACAAAGAGACAAAGAAGGTCACAACTGTTTCGGTTCCGATTACTAAAGAAGTACGCGGGGACGATAGTCATTTTGTAACAGATGTCACTTTCTATAGAAAAGGCAATACCGTGTATGGAGTGGTGCCGATGCCTGAGTATGAAAATAGAGGCTCGAAAGCACCAACCTATTTCTTCATCACATTCTCTGTGAACTTAGAAACGGGAGCCACAACACCTGCTAAACGAGTGAAATTACCAGAGGAATACGCTTCGATTGCATGGGGAGAAGCCAAGAGCTCTCGCATGTACGACCCGCAAGTGCTACTCTTCAAGAGTATGTATTCAAGAGATGAAAAATTCCGCTTAATGACTTTTGATGCTGAGACTGAGAAGTTCACAGAAATCATACCTGAACAGGGCATGAGTGCGGTACAATCGATTCTATACACAGTAGGAGACAAAGCATATATTGCCTTGGCAGATGAGGTGCCTGCATTCACTGGTTCAGATACGTATGTGAAGGCAAGTGAGCGCAAAAATAATGAGACTAAATATTATGTTCTTAATGCAGGTTCGCAGAAATTAGAAGAAGCATTTACAACGGAAACAGATGTCTATGCACCACAAGTGTACTTGAATAAAGGAAATCTTGTAATGATCACTCTTGTCGATGGCAAACCAACGCTACGTGTGCAATCAATGCAAACAAAAGAGGTTCTTCTTTCTAAGACAATTGATGTGAAGGATGATGTGTTCTTTATCGATACACGTATGTACGGCATGATGCGTATGAAATAAAAAACAGTGCAAAAAAAGAGTTCTACCAGTGTGGTAGAACTCTTTTGTACTTTTAAGATTGTTGTTCTTTCAGATGTGGATTTGGTAGTAAGTGGTTTACCCCAATCGCAATGAGTGCTCCGATAATTGTATCGAGAATCCGTTGGATTGCATACGCAGTATTTTGTCCTGCTTCTACGTTGAAGAAGATAACAAGGAAAGTGGCGCATGAGTTAATAACGCCTGTTTTATTAAATCGATTGCAGAATAAAATAATGATTACAATCCCGACAGGAGCGAGCAGTAAATCGGTATATTCAGGAAATGGGAGAACAGCTCTTACGTAGAATAAAAGAATAGCTACGACCCCACCTGTTGTATTTCCGATACAACGAGAAAGTGCAAATTTAAAGGTTTGCTGATGGTCTGTTCGCAAACTGAAAATAGCAGACAAGGCTGCTAGCATCGGTGAACCACGATGTAAGATTCTAAAGAGAACCACGCAAATAAATACAGACACGGCTGTTTTAAAAGTACGAAGCCCGATATGGAATGGATTATTTGACGATTGTGGCACACTCTCACCTCTACTATTTTTTAGATATCGCTATTATAATATATGTGTTAAAAAAATGGTAGAGTTATTGAATAATGCACCTAATAGGTGTATAATAGATTCAAGAGGTGATGAAGATGCATGAAGCATTTGTATTAATTGTAGTGAACGCTGTTAGAGAACGTTATGTCTCAGAAAAGGCGTTTTATACAGAAGAATTAGGGATTAGTGGCCAAAGTTGGACGAGATGGAAGAACGGGGAGCGTGGATTGAAGGCGGAAAATCTGCAAAAAATCGCACGCCTGTTTACGGATTATGAGTGGATGCTCGCCAATAAAGTGGCCCGAAACGCCGATGTACTTCCAGAAGTCGCTTCAGACCCAGTCGCTGAATATTTACGCTTGAAGGTGGCGATTGCGAGTCGCTGGATTCGTCAAGAAAATGTTCGCGTGGATTGGAAGACGGCTGCTGTAAGTAAAGGCAAATTCAAGGAAAACGTAACAATTTTACGTGTGGCAACGACTTATGGCCACTGGAGTTACCAAGATATTATTGAAATTCGTGTGGTAGGAATTACCCATAAACAAATCGGTACGAAAAAACAAGCGCTCCTTGAATGGATGCATGATGAAAAAGCACAACAAAAGTATTTGGAATATAGCAAAAATGCGTTTGTTCCAGAATCTACTTTAGAGGAATAGAAGTTTGCAAAATGAATGCGATACTCTCTTTGGAAACAAGGGGGTATCCATTTTTTTATAGGCCATTTTATGATAAAATTGAAAAGATAAAGAAAGTGGTGAAACTGTGGCGAAAAGAAAGAAAAGAAAAAATAAATTCGTCTTTCATCTTGTCGAGTGGTTCAAGTCATTATCGAAATTGACGGGACTTCTCATCGTAGCTGTAGCAAGCGTTCTTTTGGCCGGGACCATCACATGGTTATCTGAACATAAATCCGAGCCACAGGAAATACACGTGACACAAGATGAATTTTTAAAAGTACTCATCCCAGCGGCGCAACAAGCGTATAAAGACTACGGCGTGTTGCCAAGCGTGAGTTTAGCGCAAGCGATTCTTGAATCGAACTGGGGAGAGAGTTTATTAGCAAGTAAATATTATAATTTATACGGCGTGAAAGGGTCAGCCTCTGAACCAAACGTCGTCCTAGAAACCGCAGAATTCGTGAATAACACATGGATTACGATTAACGGACGATTCCGCGTGTATGAAAGCTGGGCAGAATCAGTTGAAGCCCATGCGCAACTATTAGCGTACGGCGTGGACTGGGACCCAACGCTCTATCACAAGGTGCTTGGGGCTAGAAACTACAAGCAAGCGGCACAAGCCTTGCAAGATGCAGGGTATGCGACCGACCCGACGTATGCGCAAAAGCTTATTCAAATGATTGAAGAGCATGAATTATATAAATACGATCAATTACCAACAGAAGAAACAACCGTGTCCGTACGAAAGAGTTCGTAACGTTCAAACGGATCAGTAAAGGAGAGGATATTAATGAGTCAGTTATTACCAGGAGCCATCATCGGAATTATCGGTGGAGATGAGCAAGTCGCATCCATCGCTCGCGAAGCAAGAAAAATGGGGTACGTTGTGTACTGCTACCACCAATCAAACGAGGCGGCTATTTCGATGGCTGAATATGAAATCGTCTCTTCTTACAAAGACCGTGAGGCGTTATTAGATTTCGCAGAAAAAGTAGACACGGTTTTATTATTAACAAACTTGGTACCGGTTGATGTGCTATATGAAATCAGCAGTAAAACGCGTTATTATCAATCGTTTGAACTAGCAGAAATTTCGCAAAACCGTACTGTTGAAAAATTATTCTTAGATACGCATGCGATTAACCTTGCGCCATATAGCTTGGTGACAACAGTCGGCGAATTACCATCAATTGTCCAAAGCATCGGCCTTCCAGCCTACTTAGAAAGCAATCTTGTGAAGAATCGCGTGGAGGAAAAGTTAGAACTCTACGATGAAGACTTCGAAGAGCGCGTTCTTGAAAAATTGGAAGAAGGCCCATGTATGTTAACAGCCTTCGTTCCAGCGCAACGTCATTTCACAGTGACAGTCGTACGTGACTACGAAGACCGCGTGACAGTCCTTCCGATTTCAGAAGATGTCTACATCACGGGTAAATTAAAATACAGTATCGTTTCTCGTCGACTAAATCCAGAATGGGTGCAAGAATTGAAACGCATTGCCTTCAAGGTGATGGATAACTTATCTGGAACGACCATTCTTTCGATTCAAGTGAAGATGGGAAATAACGGTATTTTCTATGTGGATGGGGTTAACCAATTACCACTCGTGCAACAACAGTTCAGCAGCGCCTTCTTAGGCCATAGCATGTCTGAAATTCTTGTGCGCGTGGCAACAGGGCTGCCAATCGAATACAAAGAAATCAAAGAAGAAATGATCATCGTGCCAATTTACGAATCGATGATGGAAAAAGCAAGTTTATTAACGTTATTGAAACCGCAATGGGACTTCGAGTTCTTCCAATTAACACCAAAACGCCCAACTGACGTGCTTGGTGTGATTCGACTACGCGGAGCTTCTAGTGTGGATTTACTCAGAGAAATTGAAGTGACAGATTTATTTTTCAACGTTCAATAACCTTTTCGAAAGGACAGAGTTGTGAAAAATTCGAGTGATTTAATTAAGGGAATGAACCCTCGCCAGAAAGAAGCGGTCATGCATACGCAAGGGCCACTTCTAGTCATGGCCGGCGCGGGGAGTGGGAAGACGCGTGTGTTAACCCACCGCATGGCCTATATTTTGGCAGAAGAAGCGGTACAACCGTGGAATATTTTAGCGATTACGTTTACGAATAAAGCGGCCAACGAGATGAAAGAGCGTGTGGCGGCACTGGTTGGAGAACAGGCACAAGACATGTGGGTATCCACTTTCCACTCGATGTGCGTGCGTATCCTTCGTCGTGACTGTGAACGTATCGGTTTAGCCAAGTCGTTTACGATTATCGATTCAGGCGACCAACTTTCTGCGATGAAACGAATTATGCAAAAGTTGAATATCGATACGGATCACTATGAGCCACGTGGAGCTCTAGCAACTATCAGTAATGCAAAAAATAATTTTGAAGACGCTGAAACATTTGCGAAGAACCATTTGGACTACGTGAGCCAAATTTATGCGAAATGTTATAAAGAATATCAAGCAGAAATGCGCAAAAATATGACGGTAGACTTCGATGACCTCATCATGTTGACCGTTAAATTATTCCAAGAACATCAAGATGTGTTGGATTATTACCAACAAAAATTCCACTATATCCACGTGGATGAGTATCAAGATACCAACCATGCGCAATACTTATTGGTGAAACTTCTTGCAGATAAATTCAAAAATATTTGTGTGGTAGGGGATGCCGACCAAAGTATTTACGGATGGCGTGGAGCCGATATGGAGAACATCTTGTCATTTGAACAAGATTATCCAGATGCAAAAGTGGTCTTGTTGGAACAAAATTACCGTTCAACAAAGACCATCTTAAAAGCAGCCAACCAAGTCATCGAAAACAATGTGAATCGTAAGCCAAAAGAATTGTGGACAGACAATGAAGCGGGTGAAAAAATCACGTATTACTGCGGGCAGTCTGGATATGACGAATCTCGTTATGTCATCAGTACGATTCAAAAAATGGTGAACTTTGACGGGTATGACTACAGCGATTTTGCGGTGCTTTACAGGAGTAATGCGCAGTCACGTACTCTTGAAGAAGATTTACTAAAGTCGAATATGCCATTCAAGATGGTCGGAGGCCAACGCTTCTATGAACGCATGGAAATTAAGGACCTCCTTGCTTACTTACGACTACTAGTGAACCCGACGGATGACTTTAGTTTCAGGCGTGTGGTGAATGCACCAAAACGTGGTATCGGAGATAAGAGTATTGAAAAGCTTGCTCTCTTTGCCGAAATGCATAGCTTCTCGCTTTTAGAAGCGGCCGGAAGCCCATTAAACGGCATTTCTGGTAAAGCAGGGAAGGGGTTAGCTGATTTTGCACAACTCATCGCCGACTTAACGAAGATGCAAGAGTTTGTCACATTAACAGACTTGATTGAAGAAGTGATGACAAAATCAGGGTATATTACAGCCCTTGAACAAGCGCGTACGATGGAAGCCGATGCGCGTATCGATAACATGCACGAGTTTCTTTCTGTAGCCAAAGAGTTCGAGGACCAAAGACTCGATAGAGAAGCTGAAGAATCACCGCTAGTCCAATTCTTAACGGACTTGTCACTGGTGACGGATATGGAAAGCGAAGAAGAAACGAGCGCTTCTCAAATTACCTTAATGACCTTGCATGCGGCAAAAGGACTTGAGTTCCCCGTTGTCTTCCTTGTCGGAATGGAAGACGGGATTTTCCCATCAGGACGATCACTCCAAGAAGATGGCGAAGAAGAGGAACGTCGCTTGGCATATGTAGGAATTACCCGTGCCGAGAAGAAACTCTTTATGACCCGTGCGTACTCACGACTTCTTTACGGGAAGACACAAAACTATCGTGAGTCACGATTCATGCAAGAAATTGATGACAGCCTATTAGAAAAAGAAGGCGTAACGGTGAGTGATTCGTATTACTCAAGCAGTTTCTATACGAATGATTCGAAATCTTCTTATGGAACGCGTAGCCAAACGTCATCTTACGGCACACGTAGCAACTCTCAGTCTACGTCATCAACAGGTGGCGGAGGATTATTTGACCGCTATCGCTCAAGTAGCCAATCGTCTAGTGGCGGTGGTTATTTACAAAAGAAACAAACGACACCAGCGCGTATTCAACGTGCAGATAAACCACAAGCAAGTTCATCTTCAACAGATGGATGGACTGTGGGCATGAAAGTGTCACATAAAAAATGGGGAACAGGAACCGTTGTCCGCATTACTGGTGAAGGGGACCGTCAAGAGTTAGATGTGGCCTTTGCAGGAATGGGGATTAAACGACTCCTTGCAAGTTTTGCCCCAATCGAAAAAATCGAAGAATAGAGGATGAAGATGAGTACAACGATTCAACAAAGAATTGAAGAGCTAAAAGAACAATTAAATCGTTGGAGTCATGAGTATTATGTGGAAGATAAGCCAACTGCAACCGACGCGGAGTACGATAAGGCTTATCACGAATTAGTGGCGCTTGAAGTTGAACATCCGGAATTCGTGACGGCTGATTCACCTACGCAACGTGTGGGTGGAGAAGTGCTCGACCAATTCCAGAAGGTAACGCACACGAACCCAATGCTCAGCCTTTCAAATGCTTTCTCAAAAGAAGACTTGGAAGAATTCGATGCGCGTCTTCGTAAATTAACGAACCGCGCGATTGAATATGTATGTGAATTGAAAATCGATGGACTCTCAATCGCGTTGACGTATCAAAACGGTCAGCTTGTACTTGGAGCGACTCGTGGCGACGGAACGACAGGAGAAGATGTAACGGGGAATGTCCGTACGATTAAATCTGTGCCACTTTCTCTAAAAGAACCTTGGAATATTGAAGTGCGCGGAGAATGTTATATGCCAAAGAAATCTTTCGTGGCATTAAATGAGTCCCGTGAAGAAGAAGGACTCGAAGTCTTTGCCAACCCAAGAAATGCGGCGGCAGGAAGTCTTCGTCAGCTGGATCCAAAAATTGCGGCGAAGCGAAACTTATCGGTCTTTCTTTACAGCAGTCCAAGCGTGGAAGAACTAAACGTTTCAACACAAGAAGAGCTATTAGAGAAAATGGCAGAGATTGGGTTTGTCACAAATCCAGAGCGCTTAAAATGCAAAACGATTGATGAAGTATGGAATTACATCGAGACGATTGCTTCAAAACGTCCAGACTTACCGTATGAAATTGACGGTATGGTGATTAAGGTGAATGATTTTGCTGTCCAAGAAGAAATTGGCTTTACGGTGAAAGCTCCACGTTGGGCGATTGCGTATAAATTCCCAGCAGAAGAAGCGCAAACGATTGTCCGCGATATCGAGTGGACGGTTGGACGTACAGGGGTGGTGACACCGACTGCGGTGATGGATCCCGTTCAACTAGCAGGAACGACGGTGCGCCGTGCGAGCTTGCATAATATCGACTTGATTAAAGAACGCGACATTCGCTTGGAAGATACGGTTGTAATTCATAAGGCAGGAGACATTATCCCTGAAGTCACACGCGTGATTTTAGAGAAACGTCCAGAAACGAGCAAGCCTTACGAGTTTCCAACGACTTGTCCGGTCTGTCATGAAAAATTAGAGCATTTGGAAGAAGAGGTAGCGATTCGCTGCTTGAATCCAAAATGTCCTGCTCAATTGACGGAAGGATTAAGCCACTTTGTTTCTCGTAATGCGATGAATATGAGTGGAATTGGGCCACGTGTCATCAAGCAACTCTTTGAAGAAGGGCTTGTCATGGATGTGGCAGATTTATATAAATTAACGCTAGACCAGTTGCTTGCTTTAGATAAAGTGCAACAAAAGAGCGCAGAAAATATCCTTGAAGCCATCGAGAAGAGTAAAGAAAACTCGCTTGAACGCCTCTTAACAGGACTTGGAATCCGTCATGTCGGAACCAAGGCGGCGAAAGAATTAGCGCAACATTTTAAAACGATGACGGCTCTGCAAGGAGCGAGCATTGAACAATTGTTGGAAATTGATGGTTTAGGTGATATTATTGCTTATAGTGTAAAAACTTATTTTGAACAACCATCTGTTCAAGAATTAATTCAAGAATTGCAAGATAGTGGCGTGAATATGACCTATCTTGGAGTGACAAAAGACGACTCAGCTGCCTCAGGACACGTCCTCAGCGGCAAGACGGTCGTATTAACAGGGACTTTAGAACAATTAACAAGACAAGATGCAAAAGAAAAACTCGAATCACTTGGTGCCAAAGTAACCGGTTCTGTTTCTAAGAAAACGGACGTGGTGATTGCGGGTCATTCTGCCGGAAGTAAATTAACGAAGGCCAATGACCTCGGTATCGAAGTGTGGAGTGAGCAACAGTTTCTCGATTCTCTTGCATAGAAAGGATGTCACATGAGAAAGAAATTACGATTGGGATTACTTGGATTAGCCAGTGTGATTTCGCTTGCTGCCTGTGCAGACGTTACAAGAGCGAAACAACCTAGCACGAATACCAATAAAGATTCCAATACAAAAGTAGTACAATCAACAACAAATCAGTTATCAAACAATTTTTACCGCGCGCTGATCACAAATGGTAAATACGAAGTGAGCCAAAACCGCGGTGCGACATTAAGCTTAAATACAGGGTTCAACTTAAAGAACTTTGAAACAGGATTGATTGACCTTTCAAGAAGCGTGTTCCCAACGAACCAATACTTCTTCAGAGAAGGCCAAATCATCGATGCGGAAACAACTGCAAAATGGATTGCGCGTAAGAGTGATAAAAATCCAGATGGATTAAACCCTGCTGATAACGGAGATACGTCTCCAACAGGTCGTGCGCCAATTTATTTAGCGCAAATTCTTGAACAAGACTACATGATTCAAACGGAAAACAACTTTGAATTAGGTGGAATTAGTATCGGGATTGCGATGAATAGTGTGGATTACTACACGAACGATGGCAAAGACGCTGAAACAGAAATTTCAAATGAAGCGATGATTGAACAAGCCAAAGCGATTGCCAACACAATCCTAACAAGACTGCGTCAAAACGATGCACTCAAGGCTGTGCCAATCGTGTTTGGAGTGTTCCGTCAAACGTCTAAAGATGATATCGGTGGCGGGGTATACGTTCTTGAAGCAACTTCAGTAGAAGGAACAGAGATTACAAACTGGTCAAACGTGAACCAAAAAGTAGTTGTGCTTCCATTAGTGAACGAATCTGCGACAGAAGAGTCAACAGCGTTTGAAAACTTCAGAACAGAAGTGCAAAACTTCTTCCCGAACCTCTCAGGAGTAACGGCTCGCGTAATGTATCAAGATAATGTGGCTAAGAAGATGGTCGTGAATATCATGACGCAATTCTATGGCGAATCAGAAATTATCGCTTTAGCTCAGCACGTAACAGACGTTGCGAATAAATACTTACCGAAAACAACACCAGTAGAAGTTCGCATTAGTTCGATTAATGGAGTGGAGGCATTCTTACTGCAAGATATGTCACAAGGAGTCTTCACCTACCATATCTTTGATTAACATTGACGGAGGCAGAAGTGCCTTTTAAAATAGAAAAGTATTGATTTTGAAAGCGAGGAAAAAACATGGCCATTGAGGAAAAAGAAGTTAGACACGTTGCCAAACTTGCAAAGCTAACTTTTGCCGACAATGAAATCCTTCATTTTACAGAACAAATGAGCGATATCATTGATATGGTGGAACAATTAAACGAAGTAGATACAACGGGTGTGCCTGTCACAACTCACGGATATCCATTAGTGAATGTGATGCGTGAAGACGTTGCTGAAAAAGGAACAGACCGCGACTTGTTAATGCGTAATGTGAAAACAAGCGAAGATGGATTTATTCAAGTGCCTGCAATTATGGGTGAAAACGAGGAGGGTGAAGCATGAGTATTATTGAAAACAAAACATTAATTGATCTTCACGAAGGCCTTCGTAATAAAGAATTCACTTCTGTGGAATTAACAAAAGAAACATTCGAACGTATCCATGCTTTGGAACCTAAAGTTGAAGCGTTCGTGACCTTAAACGAAGAAGAAGCACTGCAACAAGCGGCCGCTGCTGACGAAAAAGGCTACGGCGAGGAAGCTTCTCTTCAAGGTCTTCCAATCGGGATTAAAGACAATATCGTCACTCGCGACCTTTTAACAACTGCTTCAAGCCGTATGTTAGAAGACTTTAACCCAATTTACGACGCGCACGTGATGGAATTATTAAAAGCAGAAGGTGCGGTGAACGTTGGGAAACTAAACATGGACGAATTTGCCATGGGTGGTTCAACAGAAACTTCTTACTTCAAGAAAACAAAAAATCCTTGGGACTTAACTAAAGTACCTGGTGGATCTTCAGGTGGTTCTGCCGCAGCAGTTGCTTCAGGCGAAGTACTAGCATCTCTAGGTTCTGATACAGGTGGTTCTATTCGCCAACCTGCAAGTTTCACAGGGATTGTTGGGATGAAACCAACATATGGTCGTATTTCTCGTTATGGTTTGATTGCCTTTGCGTCAAGCTTAGACCAAATCGGACCATTTACACGTACGGTTCAAGATAACGCCTTAGTATTAAGCGCGATTTCTGGCTATGACCACCGTGACTCAACAAGTGTGTCACAAGAAGTGCCTGCTTACCATAAGGGATTAACAGGCGACATCAAAGGCATGCGTATCGCGTTACCAAAAGAATATTTTGCAGAAGGTGTGGACGCTGAAGTTCAAGCAGCTGTATTAAAAGCGGCTGACCAATACCGTGAAATGGGAGCTATCGTTGAAGAAGTGAGCCTACCTCACTCTAAATACGGAATTCCAGCGTACTATATCATCGCTTCATCTGAAGCTTCTTCGAACTTACAACGTTTCGATGGAATCCGTTACGGTCACCGTTCAACAGAAGCAGAAACATTAGAAGATTTATACGTGAAGAGCCGTTCTGAAGGGTTCGGAATGGAAGTAAAACGTCGTATCATGCTTGGAACATTCAGCTTAAGTTCTGGTTATTACGATGCTTACTTCAAGAAAGCTGGTCAAGTACGTACTTTAATCAAACAAGACTTTGCAAAAGTATTTGAAAACTATGATTTAATCTTAGGACCTGTAACAACTTCTGCAGCATTTGGATTAGGCGCACATAGTGACGACCCAATCGCAATGTACATGGCAGACTTATTAACAGTTCCTGTGAACTTAGCTGGCTTACCAGCAATCTCAGTTCCTGCTGGCTTCACAAACGAAGGCCTACCAGTCGGAATTCAATTAATCGGAAATTACTTCCAAGAAAAAACAATTTACCAAGCAGCGTATGCATTTGAACAAGCAAATGATTACTACTTACGCCGCCCACAATTATAAGGAGGAACAATGACATGAACTTTGAAACAATTATTGGTTTAGAGTGCCACGTTGAATTAAAAACTGATTCAAAAATGTTCTCTCCATCACCAGCGCATTTCGGTGCGGAACCTAATACAAATACAAACGTGATCGACTGGGGATATCCAGGGGTACTTCCTGTCGTGAATAAACGCGCGTTAGAATTCGGGATGCGTGCAGCTCTTGCGTTGAACTGTACGATTTCTCAAGATACAAAATTCGACCGTAAAAACTATTTCTACCCTGATAATCCAAAAGCGTACCAAATCTCTCAATTCGATTACCCAATCGGTCATGATGGCTGGATTGATATCGAAGTAGAAGGACAAACAAAACGTATTCGTATTGAACGTGTCCACTTAGAAGAAGATGCGGGTAAAAATACGCACGGAACAGACGGATTCTCTTATGTGGACTTAAACCGTCAAGGAACTCCACTGATTGAAATCGTATCAGAAGCGGATATGCGTTCTCCTGAAGAAGCATATGCGTACCTTGAAGCACTTCGTCAAATCATCATGTTTACAGGTGTTTCTGACGTGAAGATGGAAGAAGGTTCAATGCGTTGTGACGCGAACATTTCAATTCGTCCTTATGGTCAAGAAAAATTCGGTACAAAAACAGAGTTGAAAAACTTAAACTCATTTAACAACGTGCGTAAAGGGTTAGCGTTCGAAGAAGTTCGTCAAGCGAACGTCCTACGTAATGGAGGAGAAATCCTTCAAGAAACACGTCGTTTTGATGATGCGACTGGTCAAACGATTTTAATGCGTGTTAAAGAAGGTTCAAGTGACTACCGTTACTTCCCAGAACCAGACCTACCAAACTTCCATATTTCAAATGAATGGATTGAAGAAGTTCGTGCTTCTATTCCTGAAATGCCAAGCAAACGTCGTGAACGTTACGTGAGCGAATTTGGCTTACCAGAATACGATGCAATGGTATTAACATTAACAAAAGAAATGTCTGATTTCTTCGATGCAACAGTTGCAGCTGGTGCTGATCCTAAACAGGCGTCAAACTGGTTAATGGGTGACATCTCAGCGCACATGAACAGCAAGAAATTAGAATTAAAAGACTTGAAGTTAACTCCAGAAAGCTTAGCAGAAATGATTCAATTAATCGCGGACGGAACAATCAGCTCGAAATTAGCGAAGAAAGTCTTCTTGTTATTAGCAGAAGAAGGCGGAACTGCAAAAGGCGTTGTTGAAAAACACGGTATGGTTCAATTGAGTGATCCAGCTCAGTTATTACCGATTATTCAAGATGTGTTGGCGAACAATGCACAGTCTATTGAAGACTTCAAGAATGGTAAAGACCGTGCTGTTGGATTTTTAGTTGGGCAAATCATGAAGCAAACAAAAGGGAAAGCAAACCCTGGCGTTGTAAACCAACTATTACAACAAGAGTTAGCAAAATACTAAAATAAAAATTAATATAGATATTTGATGGCTACGAATTTTTTCGGATGTCTTCATAGTAGCTGTAATAGGGCAGCGGCTCGAGCCGAAGTCTCTCGCCTTTAAAGCCTCAAAGGGGGAGTAAGGAAATAAATTCCTAACTCCCCCTTATTCGTTTTAATGCTTTTCCTATTACTGCTACTATAGAATCCGAAAAATTCTGCGCCATCAAAGACTTTTTTGAATTTACGAACCTTTTTGGAATAGGGGTTAGAGCGTGGAGTTTGCTTGCCCGATAAAAATCCAGAAAGGGAGAAGGGAAGAAAACGAGAGGGGGATGGAATGTGAAGTTAACGATTGAGACGGTTTTGAGTCAAGGCGGGGAAACGATGAAGCAGCGGATGCTTGCGGATGCGACACGTCTTCGCAAGGACTCTGGTTTTGTGCTTAGTTATGTAGAGGATGAAACGAATACGCGTGTGAAAGTAGAAGTGGATACAACAGGGGAAGTGCCGCATGTGACACTTCATCGTCAAGGCGATGCGCGTAGTAAGATGGAGTTTAATAAAACAAAGGCAACTAAAGGCATTTATGAATTAGGTGCTGGTCGTCAAATGCATTTTGATATTCAGACAAAACAACTACACGTGGAAGAAGCCGAAGAGACGGTGCTAGTAGTTTTAGAATATCAGTTATTCCAACAAAGACAGCTGATTACAAGCTCGCTTGTGACGTTCCATTTACAAACAGGGGAAAATGCATAAAAAATCTCTCTAAAGTAGCACAATATGAAGAATCTGTGCTATACTGTTTAGGATGAACAGGAAAGGAAGTGTAACCATTGGAATTAAAGAAACTCGATGGCATTAATAAAAACGAATTATCAATGGTCGAAGTAGCGCATGCTATTTTAGAAGCTAAGAATGAAGTTTTAGATTTCAACCAATTATTAGTAGAAATTCAAGAATACATGGAATTAAGCGACGAAGCGTTAGAATCACGTATGGCTCGCTTTTATACAGACTTAAATATCGACGGAAGCTTTATCTCACTTGGAGATAACCGTTGGGGATTACGTGCTTGGTATCCAATCGATTCTATCGATGAAGAAATTGCAACATCTATGGAAGACGAAGAAGTGAAGAAACCTCGTAAGAAACGTAAGAAAGTTAACGCATTCGGTAGCGATGATCTTATCGATTACAACGATGATGATCCTGAAGATGAAGAGCTTATCGATGATGAAGATCTTGATAGCGATGACTTAGACGAAGATATCGATGTGGATCTTGAAGACGATGTAGATGAAGAAGACGAAATCGATGCTTACCGCTCTGACTTAAACGAACTAGGTGCTGATGAAGACTTAGTCGACGAAACAAGTGTAGAAGAAGATTTAATTATCATCGACGACGAAGATTTAGACAAAGATTTCGACGAAGAAGACGAAGAAGAGTAATCTTTGGAAATAGTTAGAAAAATAATGGCACAACTTATGAAATTTTTTGTTCGTAAGTTGTGCTTTTTTGTGAAAATAAGTGTATAATGTACCTGATGAGGGTAAATTTGGAGGAAACAATTTGAAAAATAAACTACTCAAAATATTTGATAAGACGTTCTTAAAATTTATCGTCGTTGGAATTATAAATACATTGTTCGGAACGGCTATTATGTTTTCCAGTTTTTATATACTAGAACAACTTCAATGGTTTTCTTACGATATCAATTATTGGACTTCATCAGCGTTGAATTACTTATGCGGAAGTATCTTGAGTTATTTCCTTAATAAGAAATATACGTTTGAGGTGAAGGAAACAAGTAAGGAATCCATCATCCGATTCGCGATTAATGTATCCGTATGTTACTTTTTAGCATATGGAGTCGCAAAACCTTTAGCTTTGTATCTTTTCCAAGGAGCAGGAGAGAGACTACAAGGGTATATCGCGCTCGTGATTGGCATGGGGTTGTTTGTATTATTAAATTACGTGGGACAACGTTTTTGGGCGTTCAAACAAGATGAGGCCACAGAGCCAAGAAAAGGAATGGAGGAAAAAAATGAAATCTAGCTTCAAGAAAACAGTAGCTTTCGTTGCGATGATTGCATGGGCGATTTTAGGATTAACGTTAATGCAACCTGTGAACGCAGCTACAGTAACACCAACAGTGTCAAACTTAAAAGCAACAGCAGCTGGTCAAAAGGTAACATTTTCTTTCGACTGGGATTTAACAGGTAAATCTGTTAAAGAAGGAGACACTTTCACAATCGATGCTCCAGAAGGTGTCAATATCACTGAAATCGCAACACAATCACTACAAGCAAACGGCGCTGAAGTGGCGACAGTTTCGATGACAGGTAAAAAGATTACTTTTACTTTCAAAAAAGCAATCGAATCAATGAACCAAAACGTAAAAGGTGGATTCTCATACAAAGCGGAATGGGATAACACTCCAGGAAACCCTGGCAACAAAACAGCTACTTCAAAAGTAGGTTCAGAATCAGTGGTAATCACTCGTCCTGACGGTCCTGGCGTATTTGAATCAGTAATCAATAAATACAACCTTACTGGGGACTATGTATCTAAAGAGTTCAAATTAGACGCATCTGAAAACTATGCATGGATGAAAGTCGGAGATGACTACTACTTAACTAAATGGTTCATCCGTATTAACGGAGATGGCAAAAAACAAGCTTTAACAAACCCAGTGGTAACAGACCGTATTCAAGCTCCAGCGGTAGATTACTCTAAAATCACTTTTGCTCCAGCTGCGAACCATGCAGCAAGTGAATTCTTTGTGGGAACTTACTTAAAACCATCATTCACATTAAGAAAAGGTGGAAAAGTAGTTGCTTCAGGTTGGGATTTCTGGAAACATGTTAAGTTCGATGCAGACGGTAATGGATTTACTGTGAATTTATCAGACGTAAGTGATGTTTTCAAAACAGCATCAGACGAAGAATTAATCGTTGAATACCAAACATTAATTCCTAAGACTACAATTCGCGTAGACAACAACGCTACATTGAAATCCGATGAAATTACAACTCCACAAGAAGATCCAGCGTTCTGGAATAACACAGAATTGAAGTTCTGGGTGACTGGTGACACAACTGTTACAGTTCAAAAAGAATGGGTTGGAGATAGCGAAGCAGACCGTAAAGAGATCACAGTTCAATTAGTAGCTGATGGTAAAAAATTAGACGGTATGACGAAAACTCTAACAAAAGAGTCTGGTTGGAAAGCTGATTTCACTAAATTACCTGGTATTAAAGACGGTAAGAAAATTGAGTACTCAGTAGAAGAAGTGAACACTCCTGATGGATATACTTCAAAAGTTGAAAAAATTAATGATTCAAACGTGATTAAAGTTGTGAATACTTCAAACAAACCAACTACAACAACGACTGAAT